>JAKMGV010000267.1 GCA_022424725.1 Paracoccaceae bacterium | reverse complement strand
GCCAATTCATTGGGCGCAAGCGGGCGCATTCGACGGCCATCAAATTTGCTAAGCGCAGAAAAGGCGATGTGGTTCACATCGAGGTTCAGCCCCATACCAATCGCATCTGTTGCAACCAGATAATCAACATCCCCATTTTGATAAAGCTCGACCTGCGCGTTTCGCGTCCGCGGGCTCAGCGCGCCCATGACCACGGCCGCACCTCCTTTTTGACGGCGGATCAATTCGGCGATTGCGTAAACGCTATCCACCGAAAATCCAACAATCGCGCTGCGCGGGGGCATGCGGGATATCTTTTTGGACCCTGAGTAGGTCAGCTGACTCATTCGTTCGCGGCGCATGATTTGAACGTTCGGCACCAAGTCGGTGATCGGCCCGCGCATGGTGTCAGCCCCTAGGAACAATGTTTCCTTGGTGCCACGTGTGCGCACAAGGCGATTGGTGAATACATGACCGCGTTCCGGATCAGCACAGAGTTGGATTTCATCCACCACCGCGCATTCGACGCCCATGTTATCTGGCATCGCCTCGACCGTACAAACCCAATATGCAGCACGTGGAGGAACAATGCGTTCTTCGCCTGTCACCAAGGCCACAACCGAGGCCCCGCGGATCGCAACAATTTTGTCGTAAACTTCACGCGCCAATAAACGCAATGGCAGGCCAAACACACCCGAGCGATGCGCCAACATCCGTTCAATCGCGTAATGGGTTTTCCCAGTGTTGGTCGGTCCCAAAACCGCAACGATGCGCGCACTCATGTCAATGCCCCAAGCTAAAGTGGTAGCCCAGAGACTATTTCAGCGACCCGTGAGCGCGCAATAATTACCTGTTCAAGATGCGGATGTATAGCGAGAACTTCGTCATAGGCCCGCAAGGCAAGTTCGGGCGCGTCAAGGTGCTCCAGAATAACACCAAGCCCCGTGAGCGCCTCAAAGTTTTGCGGATCTAACGATAATGCATGTTCCAAATCAGACAGTGCTGGACCGTGTAGTTCCAATGCCAAATAGGCGCTGGCCCGCCCCGTCCAAGCGGGTGAAAAATCGGGCGCCAATTCGATGACCGCGGTAAAATGTTCGGCGGCCAATCCATGTTCCAGACGATTTTGCGCGTTCTGTGCGCGTTTCAAAAGCAGGTCCACCACATTTGACCCAGACTGCTGCCACAGAAAACGAATCTGTTTCTCTAATAACACTGACTCTGTTTGTGTCGCATTCGATAGTTTTTGATAAAGATCATCAAGTGTGTTAGATTTTGTGTCAGCTACTGAAAAACTGGGTGCGCACAGAGAAACCGCGAGTAAAGTTGCCGTCAGGGCATATTTGAATTTGGGATATCTATTCGCCATACACATTATATTAGGGACCAGCTGGGGAATTTCCAGCACATTTAACGAGGATTGATGATGAGCGATGTAGTCGCAGCAGCGGTAGATGCGTTGAACGAAAAACTTGGTGAAAACGGTTTTGACGGGATCGCGAAATTCGAAATCGAAGACGAAGGCGCAATCGTGATTGACGAAGGCGGCGCACGTGCGAGTGATGATGCCGCCGATGTCACACTTAGTGCAAGCGCCGATACATTTCAGGACATTTTGGCGGGGAACTTGGACGCTACCGCTGCGTTCATGACAGGCCGCCTAAAGCTTGATGGTGACATGGGATTGGCCATGCGTTTGGGAAGTGTTCTAAGCTAATGCACTATACGGACGCGCCATATCGTCATGATTTGGCCGATGGGCCAGCCGAGTGGTCATGCCACTGGATCAAGGCCGATGACGGCACCAAATTGCGCGTCTGCAACTGGACACAGGCAACCCCACGGGGAACGGTTTTCGTTTTTCAGGGGCGCACAGAATATATAGAAAAATATGGTCGTATTGCGCAAATGTTGGTTCAGCACGGCTGGAACGTTGTTGCGATTGATTGGCGTGGCCAAGGGTACTCTGAACGCCCAGAACATGATCCGATGCAGGGGTATGTCGATCACTTTGCCCAATATCAGCAGGATATTGATGCGCTAATTGAATACGCAAAATCAATTGATTTACCCAAACCATGGAACATGGTGGGACATTCAATGGGGGGATGCATTGGATTGCGCGCTCTGCATCGCCGTGGCGATGATTTTGATCACGTCACGTTCAGCGCCCCAATGTGGGGTATTGAATTTGGAACCCTTGTGAATCCGTTTGCAAGCACAATTGCGAAACTTGGCGTTAGTTTGGGATTTGCCAAATCCTATGTCCCCTCAGCCAGTTCTGAGTGCTATCTGTTGACGGGCGAATTTGATCGCAACCGCCTGACAAATGATCCCGAAAATTGGCGTTACATGGTGGATCAGGTGAAAGGTGATGCAGAATTGCGCCTGGGTGGACCCAGTTTTTCATGGGTCAACGCCGCCGTCATCGAAATGAACGATTTGATGTCCAGCACGCCACCAAATGTTCCAGCCATGACATTACTTGGAACCGACGAAGCGGTTGTGAGTTCAAAAAATATCCGCGATTACATGAACAAATGGGACAACGGCATTTTGTTAGAAATACAAAACGGACGCCATGAAGTTTTGATGGAAAGAAGCGACCTTATTCAAAAGCTGATCCGCGATATCGACGCCTTTTTCCATGATGATGTGATTGTAGAAGGCGCATTGATCGCTGCGGAATAAACGCCCCTTGCACCTCATTGGTTCGCACCCTACCTTAGCAC
>JAKMGV010000266.1 GCA_022424725.1 Paracoccaceae bacterium | reverse complement strand
TGTCATTGGCCAGTGTGCGCAGCACGACCGAGGCAATACACGAGGATCATCCATGTGTGCGCGGCACCTTGCTCAGCAATCGCAAAAACACATTATCTTACGCAGGATCGCTGACAGAAGATGCACAGCAATTGTTACGCGATATTACAGATGGTCGATCAAGTTGGTTGGGCACAGAATTCACATCCACCCCTTTCGCTCCGCCTGTTGATGCATTTCATCCTGATCGCGGGATTGCGCATATCAGGCTCGATCACTCTTTGGAATTTTTATTGGGGGATCGCGTATGATCCGACCCGCGCGTGATTTAGATGCAGGCGCTCTGAGAGCGATTTTGTCAGAATTCGTGGAGACAACAATTTGGATGCCCCGCCTGCATAGCAGGGCAGAGGACATTTCATTTGCGGCCAAACTTATTGCGGGACATTCCGTTTTCGTCTGGGAGGCGGATCGCCCCTTGGGATTTATCGCACTGCACAAAAATGCAATTGATGCGCTTTATATCCGTAACGATCAGCATGGTCAGGGATACGGCAGCGCTCTGGTACACTATGCCCAATCAATGCGGGGTGAATTAGAATTATGGACATTCCAACAAAACACCTCAGCGCGGCGATTTTATACAAAGCATGGGTTTTCCGAGGTAAAATTTACGGATGGTTCGGGAAATGATGAAGGCCTGCCAGATGTTTGCCTAACGTGGAGGGCACATTGATATGAACGACAAAAAACCATTTACAATCGAACTAGAAGAAGCAACACCAATGCCCCACCCTGCCGAGGTTGAGCAGATCAGTGATGTGGCGCCCCCTGACAAAATTTCGATGTCGTCAGGGCGCGGATTGGGATTATTTGGTTGGGCCGTATCGCTTGGGCTTTCTTTGGTGTTTGCGTATTTCGCAATTGGGTTTTGGGATTTCATTTTGGCTCAGTTCGCGCGCAATTTCATCCTTGGTTGGGTCTTGGGCGGGCTTGCGGCCACGTTTGTTGCGATCATTCTTGCCCTGATCATCCGTGAATTTTTTGTCATCGCGCGAATGCGAAACATGGAAAGATTGCGTGTGCGGATCGACGCGGTTTTATCGACCCAAGACGTGGCGGAAACGCGACGGATCATTTCCGATTTGAATCGAATTTATAGCCGTCGATCGCACCTGACGTCCATCTGTCGCGATCAGGTCCAAGCCGCAAAAGACAGCGTTGATCCAAACGCGATACTGAGCCGCTATGAAATCGATGTTGTTGCGGCATTAGACAAAGAAGCACAAAAAGAAATTGAACGCGCTGCCCGCCAAGTTGCCACCGTCACGGCGATAGTGCCAATCCCATGGATTGATATGTTGGCCGCCTTTGGCACGAACGTCCGAATGATCCGCCGCATTGGGGAAATATATGGTGGGCGCTCTGGTCCCATTGGATCATGGCGACTGCTGCGGTCCGTCTTGGCACATCTGATGGCCACAGGTGCCTTAGCGGTTGGGGATGACTGGCTCGGTTCCGTTTTTGGCGGTAGTTTGTTGTCGCGCCTATCACGCCGATTTGGCGAGGGTATGGTGAATGCCGCCCTGACGGCACGGGTTGGCCGTGCTGCGATTGATGTGTGCCGCCCACTGCCATTTAACATGCAAGAACGCCCAAAAATCAGCGTCGTGTTACTGCGTGCGCTGACCGGTATTTTTGATAAAACGCCCGATTAAATTTCGGATTTTTCCACGGGACCCTTTAATTCTGCCCAAGCGTTTTCACGCAACGCAAGGCCCAGCACACGATCGGGATTTGTAGGATGCGGCATGATCACATCAGTTAGTTTTTTAAACCCAAACCGCGAATAATAGGGCGCGTCCCCCACCAGTAAAATCCGTTCCCAGCCAATCGCCGATGCGATTTGAATGCTTTCACGGATAAGGAGACCACCCAATCCTTCACCCTGCCGCGTGGGGTGAACGGCGACGGGGCCCAGCAATAGGGCATAGTCATTGCCCACCCGCACAGGCCAATGGCGAATGGCGCCTGCCAGAATATGATCTGGGTCCCGCGCAATCAATGATAACTCAGGAACTGGATCAACGCTTGCGCGCAGTCGATAAGACGACAATGCCGTCCGACCCGGGGCGAAACAAAGATCATAGAGGGCCTCAACCTCCCACCAATCTGCCGCTGTTTCTTGTGTGATGTGGAACACTCACACCCCCTGTGCGAAAATTATGACTAGAATGCTGCCTAACACGGCACTAAGTCGGTAGCAAATAGGAGAATGCAGATGTTTTACGAACCCCGCAACGGCCATGGCCTACCACACAATCCATTTAACGCAATCGTAACCCCACGCCCCATTGGTTGGATTTCAACACGCAGCGCGGACGGGATTGACAACCTAGCGCCGTATTCGTTTTTCAACGCCGTGGCCTACACGCCCCCACAGGTCATGTTCGCATCGACCTCCTCAAAACCAGATCAGGATGATACCAAAGATTCTGTGGCCAACATCCGCGACACTGGCGTGTTCTGTGTGAATGTGGTTTCCTATGAACTGCGGGATGCAATGAACAAAACATCTGCAACCCTTCCCAAAGACATGGATGAATTTGACGCCGCTGGGTTGGAAAAGGCGGAAAGCCAAATCATCAATTGCCCGCGTGTTACGATTGCACCCGCAACGTTTGAATGTCGACTAACGCAAATCGTTCAACTCGAGGGGCAATCAAATCACGCGGTCTTTGGCGA
>JAKMGV010000265.1 GCA_022424725.1 Paracoccaceae bacterium | reverse complement strand
AGGATCCGTTCACACTGGCCTCTGGTCTGCCAAGCCCGACTTATGTGGATTGCCGCAAATTGATCAGCTATCCCCGTATTCGTTCAACCCTGATGGATTTCATGTCAGTGACCGTCATGCGTAATGCGGGGCTTGAGGCATTTGACAACATCGCAGGTGGCGAAACAGCGGGCATTCCGTTTTCTGCACTGGTTGCAGAACGCATGGCGCTGCCGATGACCTATGTGCGCAAAAAACCCAAAGGTTATGGTCGCAATGCCCGAATCGAAGGCGCGATGAGCGAAGGTCAGCGTGTTTTGTTGGTCGAAGACCTAACAACCGATGGGGGGTCAAAACTGTCCTTTGTGGATGCGATCCGCGAGACAGGTGCAAGCTGTGCGCATACGGCCGTGATTTTTTATTACGACATCTTCCCAGAAACGATCAAAACCCTATCAGATCATGGCGTTAGCCTGCATTATCTGTGCACATGGTGGGATGTTTTGGCCGAAGCCAAGGCGCAAAATTCCTATGACACAGGGACCTTAGCAGAGGTCGAAAAATTCCTAAACAACCCACGTGAATGGCAAGAAAAGCGGATGGGAAATAACGGATAGATTCCAAAAAATCTGTCGGGCAATTCTCTATATGTAGCGATATAGTGGATTTATCTCCCAAGATATGCTAATCCACAGCTTATCCACAGAAATATACAATTTGCCCCTGTCACTGGGGCAGATTAAAACCTTTCGCACGACGCGAGGGAAAATATGAACAAAGTTGCAGAGATCAATCCGACAGGCGCAGAAATCCAACTGCCCGACACGATGCCCCATTCCATTGAGGCAGAGCAGCAATTGCTAGGCGCGATCCTGACAAACAACGAAATCTATGACCGCGTTGCATCAATCATCAAATCACAGCATTTCTATGAACCTGTACATGCCCGCATTTTCGAAGTGGCCGCCGCACGGATTACAAAAAACAATCTTGCCTCGCCCGTCACCTTGGACGCCTTTTTGTCCGATGAAGTGGGTCTGCGTGAACTGGGTGGATCGGCCTATTTGGCGCGTTTGGCGGGTGCCGCGATTGCGGGTTTTGCGGTGCGCGATTACGCACAGCTGATTTATGATCTGGCCATGCGGCGCGAATTGATCCGTGTGGGCGATGATATTTCGGCCCGTGCGCGCCGCGCAGACGTAGACCAAGACCCGAAAAAACAGATTGTTGAAGCGGAACAATCGCTTTACGCCCTCGCGGAAGAAGGGCAATCAGACAGCGGTTTTAAATCCTTCCTCTCGGCCGTGACGGGTGCCGTTGATATGGCGAACCTGGCCTATCAACGCGATGGCGGTTTGGCAGGCATTTCAACAGGATTGATTGATCTGGATAAAAAAATGGGTGGCTTGCACCCTTCGGATTTGATCATCCTTGCTGGACGGCCTTCGATGGGGAAAACATCGCTTGCGACCAACGTGGCCTTTAACATTGCCAAAGCCTATCGGCGGGGCATGAAACCCAATGGGGACGAGGGCACATTGGACGGCGGTGTGGTTGGGTTCTATTCACTGGAAATGAGCGCCGAACAGCTGGCCGCGCGTATTTTGTCAGAAGCCGCTGAAATCCCATCGGAACAAATCCGCAAAGGCGACATGACCGAGGGCGAATTTCGCCAATTCGTGGACGCGGCCAAATCATTGGAAAGCTGCCCGCTTTATATCGATGACACACCTGCCCTGCCGATTTCACAACTGGCCGCGCGGGCACGTCGATTGAAACGCACGCATGGGTTGGATGTTCTGATCATCGACTATTTGCAATTAGTCCGCCCAGCCACTGCCAAAGATAGCCGCGTGAACGAAGTTTCCGAAATCACCCAAGGGATGAAGGCGATTGCCAAGGAATTGGATATCCCTGTGATTGCCCTGTCCCAGTTGTCGCGTCAGGTAGAAAACCGCGATGATAAACGCCCACAGCTGTCTGACCTGCGGGAATCTGGTTCGATTGAACAGGACGCAGATGTGGTGATGTTTGTGTTCCGTGAAGAATACTACAAAGAACGTGAAAAACCCGGCGATCACGATTTGGAAAAAATGGCGCATTGGCAAGAAGAAATGGAACGCCTGCATGGCCGCGCCGAGGTGATCATTGGCAAACAGCGACACGGCCCAATTGGCACAGTTGATCTGTCGTTTGAAGGGCGGTTCACGAAATTCGGCAACCTTGCCAAACCCTGGCAACAGGACAACGAATACTAAACCTTGCGCTTTTCACTTGGAAAAAATTTGTAGCCATGCTCAAATTACACGCATTGGGTGTAAGGTATTTTCATGTCAAAATTTCATTTTCGGATTGCGGGTGCACAGGACACCGATATCGTGTGTACCAAGATTGAGGCGCTCTGCGCCTTTCACGATGATCATTCAAAATTGGATCCCGCCTTTTTTCACAAAGTCCTGGATGATCCTGAAACGCAACTGCGTGTCATATTGGCCGAGGATCGCGGACAGGTTATTGGATTAATGGCCTATTATCCCATGTTCCGCCTGCATAGCGCGACATCGGGTCTACATTTGCATCAACTTTTCATTGATGAAAACTACCGTGGACAGGGCTGCGCACGGCAATTTATGGACTATTTAACCAATGCCGCGGCAGAGTGCGGTGCAAGTTACATCACCGTGTCGGCAGATTTACAAAACGAACCCGCCCATCAGGTGTATCTGGCCATGGGATTTAAACGTGTTGCAATGGGGGGC
>JAKMGV010000264.1 GCA_022424725.1 Paracoccaceae bacterium | reverse complement strand
CATATACATGCGCACGTGAAAACATGTTATGCCCCAACCATGCGGCGCCCCCCATGACGAACAACAACACCCAACCGATGGTTTCGGTCGGCATGCGCCAGGCATAAATCGCAAAAGGCAGCAGTGCCAACATGCCCAAACCGCCTGCGAAAAACTGCATGACCTGTGCATTTACCGTGCCCGCCAAGCGCCGTGTGATCATCGAAAACACAGCGACAGCAACCGCATTATGAAGCGACAAGAGCGCGGCCCAATGAAAATCCTCATTAAAAGGGCGCACGATGATTAAAACGCCGATAAATCCCACGATGATTGCACTCCACCGCCAAATGCCAACGCGCTCTCCCAAAAATAGGATGGAAAGCAGGGCGACATAGATCGGGGAGGAAAACATTATTGCCGCGGTCATCGTGAGCGATAGATATTTGACGGCGATAAAATTAAAAAACGTCGAGACCACCAAGATCAATCCACGCAAAATCAACAGCGTCAGTGTCGTGCGATCAAGCGTGCGGATGACCGATATGCCATCGCGCGATCCCTCGATCACCGTAAACAAAAATTGCACCGCATAGCGCATAAAGGCGACCTGAACCGCAGGGATCGCCGCCATCACCAAAAACTTGGCCGAAGTGTCTATGACAGAAAACGTGCCCCATGCGGCAATCATCAGAACAATTCCAGTGCGGGCCTGTGATTGGATCAATGTTGCGGGGGCTTGGGTCATCTTTGCACCGTTATAATCTGAGCGAGGGTGGCGCAGTGGCGCGTTCGATTTCCAAAATGACAGCCAATGTTTCACGCGCGGATGCGGCATCAACTACGGGCTCTGCTTTGCCTTGGATCACCTGTGCGAAATGCTCTAACTGTTTGATCAACGGTACAGCCTGATCGACATCTGTGGGCTGCATCTCGGGCTTTTCATTCCAATGCGCGGCCCCACTCCAAACATTTAATGTCGGAAATTCCAATCCCCCGTTTGAACAGGCGATCTGCATCGAGGTTTGTGCCGTTTTTGGGATATGCGGGCTTTCTCCTGTGCCGGCCTCAAATCCCCATGGGGTTGGCGTGGCATCCGAAAAGGCGATTGTGACAATCGCCCCACTGTCAAATGTTAAAACCACGCCGCCGTTTTCGTGGCGCGGGGCATTGCGCATCACATTGCTGCCTGCACCAGTGACGGATGTCACCTCGCCAAAAAAGGCGCGCAGTGTATCAACGTCATGGATCAGGTTTTGTTTGACGGGTCCGCCATCCACACCTTTGCGCCAGTCCACATCGAAATAATCATCCGGTTTTTTCATGCACCACAAAAGCGAGGCCACCAAGGGACGGCCAATCTGACCCGAGGATAGGATTTCAACCGTTTTGCTGACCAAGGGATGATGGCGGCGATGGTGCCCCACCAATATCTTTTTCCCTGTGCGCTTTGATGCGGCGATCATCTCATCCGCTTCGGCCAAGGACGCAGCCACGGGTTTTTCAACCAGTACATGCAACCCCCGTTCCAGTGCCGCAATGGTTAGGGGCGCGTGAGTATCAGTGGGGGTTGCCAATATGATCCCATCTGCCGCGACATCCACATCGTCCAACGTGGAAAAACCCGGCGCATGGGCGGTGGTGCGATTTTCGACCACTGGGTCAATTATGCCCGCAAGCGTCAAATCAGGGTGTTCCAAAATATGATTTAGATGGCGTTCACCAATCAGTCCCGTTCCAGCAAGAAGAAGTTTTACCATCACATCACCGCCCCAATTTGCCATGGCACAAATTCATAATCACCCAAACCCTGTGCTTCGGATTTTGACGCCTCACCCGAGGCGACGCGCAGGAACAAATCATAAATCTCGCGGCCCTTTGATTGGATTGTTGCACCACCTGTAATGATGTCCCCACAATTGATATCCATGTCATCCACCATGCGTTCGTACATCGCCGTGTTGGTGGATAGTTTGATGGTTGGCGCGGGCTTTGAACCAAAGGCCGATCCGCGACCCGTGGTGAAACACACAAGGTTACAGCCCCCCGCGATCTGTCCCGTGACCGAGGCGGGATCATACCCAGGGCTGTCCATAAATGTGAACCCACGTGCGCGCACGGGTTCGGCGTATTTATAAACGCCTGTCAGAGGGGTTGTTCCCCCCTTGGCCGCCGCCCCCAATGATTTTTCAAGGATGGTGGTCAGCCCCCCTTTTTTGTTTCCAGGGCTGGGGTTGTTGTCCATCGATCCACGGTTTCGTGCGGTGTAATCCTCCCACCAGTTGATCAACCCGATGAGGCGATCCCCCGTTGCGCGATCAATCGCGCGTTCTGTCAGCAGATGTTCGGCGCCATAGATTTCGGGCGTTTCGGCCAAAACCCCTGTGCCCCCTTGGGCCACAAGCAAATCACAAGCCTCGCCCAATGCAGGATTGGCGGTGATCCCCGACCATGCATCCGATCCGCCACATTGCAGCGCCACCTTTAATTCAGACGCAGGACAAGGCGTGCGCCGCGCGGCATTCACGATGGGCAGCATCTCGCGTACCTTTTTCACACCCATTTCAATCGTTTTCTGCAACCCCGCAACCGATTGAATATTCATAGTTTGAAAGGTTGGGGATTGTTTCAATCCATAGGCATCCAGCAGCCAGTCAATTTGGTTCATTTCACAGCCCAAACCAACCATCACGACACCGCCGTGATTTGGATGTTTGGCGTACCCCCACATGACACGTTGCAGCGCCTCAAACCCTTCACCATCGCC
>JAKMGV010000263.1 GCA_022424725.1 Paracoccaceae bacterium | reverse complement strand
AGTATCAGGACGAGGTGAAACGCCTGAAAGAAACACTGGAGGCACAGCGTGAAAGCCTTCAACAATTCATGTCGGAAACAGCAGAAACCGCAAACGAAGTGACGCAGCGTGCAATAGATACGGTCGCACGTGGTATTTTGGCGCAAATCCGGGCAGCGATTGATGCGGGCGGTCCATTTGACACCGCAATCAAGGAATTTGATGAACAAGTTGGACAAGCGCTTCCAAACCAGTTGCGTTCTTTGGCGGAAGAGGGTGTTCAAACCTATCAAGAATTGCGTGACAGTTTTGCAGAAGCTGCGCGATCTGCTCTAAACGCTGCGCGTGATGAACTTAACGAAAGCGAAGGTTTCACGGGCATTGGCAATTACCTGCGCAAACAATTTCAGGCTAGATCAGTGACACCAAAAACGGGTGATGATGCGGATTCTGTTTTGTCACGCGCAGAACAGGCGTTGCGTGAGAACGATTTGAATGGTGCGTTGAACGAATTGGATGCATTGCCAGATGCAGCACGCGATCAGATGCAACCATGGATCGATCAAGCGCGCGAACGTCAAGACGCGTTGGAACAATTAGATATTTTAAGCCAAGAAATAGGAAACTAAGTCATGCTGACATCACTGTTTAAAATTGTGTTATTCCTCATGATTGTGGTGGCTATTGCCTTTGGCGCTACATATTTGATGGACGGCGACAATACGATCATCGGTGATTTGATGATCACCTTGGGTGGGGTTGAATACACACTTAGTGCAATTGAAGCAGTCATAGTTTTAACGCTTCTGGTCGTGTTGATTTGGGTTGGGTTGAAGTTGATGTCGCTGCTCGTCGCGACACTGCGTTTTATCAATGGTGATGATACCGCTATTTCGCGCTATTTTAATCGATCCCGTGAACGGCGTGGGTATCGCGCATTGTCCGAAGGAATGATGGCTCTTGCGTCGGGTGATGCGGATGCTGCGATGACCAAGGCGGGTCAGGCAGAGCGGTACCTGCAGCAGCCAACTTTAACCAACTTGCTTGCGGCGCAGGCTGCAGAAATGTCGGGGAATACGACACGCGCTGAACAGATATACAAGGAATTGATAAAGGACCCCCAAACCCGATTTGTGGGTGTCCGCGGTATCATGAAACAACGTCTTGCGACGGGCGACACAGATGTGGCGCTTAAACTGGCGCAAAAAGCCTTTGAATTAAAGCCCAAGCACGAAGAGGTGCAGGATGTATTGTTACAGCTTCAGGCGAAGTCGCACGACTGGCAGGGCGCGCGCAAAACCCTTGGTGCGAAGCTGAAGCAAGGGAAAATCCCACGTGATGTTCATAAACGCCGAGAGGCTGTTCTGGCGTTGTCCCAAGCAGCGGATATCATCGACGATGAAAATTCAATCGAGAAACGAGAAGCGGCGATAGAGGCGAACCGTTTGTCACCAGATTTGGTGCCCGCAGCAGCGATGGCGGCGCGTGAGTATATCGCGCAGGGCAAGCCAAAATTGGCAGTTCGTGTGATTAAAAAGGCGTGGGAAAGTCAGCCACATCCTGATTTGGCAGTGGCCTTTTCAGAAATTGCACCAAATGAAACGCCGCAAGAGCGCCTAAAACGTTTTGCGCAGCTTTCAAAGTTGAGCCCAGATCACATTGAATCGCGTTTGATGATGGCTGAACTGAACCTCTCAGCCGAAGATTTCCCAGAGGCGCGACGCGCATTGGGGGATATCGTGGACAACGAACCCGATGCACGTGCCCTAACGATCATGGCCGCGATTGAGCGTGGTGAAGGGAGCTCGGATGAGGTTGTGCGCGGCTGGCTAACCAAAGCGTTGTCAGCTCCGCGTGGACCTCAGTGGGTTTGTGACAAGTGTAACACCATCCATTCCGATTGGGTGCCTGTCTGTTCATCGTGTGATGCGCTGGACACCCTAAGCTGGAAGGAAGCGCCGCAAAATGAAATGCAGACAAGTACAGGGATTGAAATGCTCCCACTTTTGATGGGAGCAAATCAGGATGAAATGGATGATGGTGATCTAATTAAAATAGATGAGCCAGTGACGGATCAAAGCCAAAGCTGAGGTCCTGACCAACTTCTATTTCGGGCACATCTTGTCCCGCAAAACGGAATGGTGTTCCGTCTTGGGTGCGCAATTCAACCACGGTTTCTGTACCTAACCGTTCAACAAGTGTCACTGTACCCTTCAGTTGACCGTTGGGATCCAAAACCAAATGTTGTGGTCGCACACCCATGCGAACAGCCGCACCGTTTGATTTTTCTGTCGCGACAAGACGCTGACCACTTATCTGCATTCCTGATCCGCTGAACGTGGGGGACGACGCATCTGTTAATTCACCATCAAAGAAATTCATTTTGGGTGATCCAAGGAAGCCTGCCACAAATTCATTATCTGGGAAATTGAATAGATCCATTGGTGACCCGACCTGCATGATTTCACCGTCTTTTAGAACCACGATTTTATCTGCAAGCGTCATAGCTTCAACTTGGTCGTGGGTCACATAGATCGTGGTGGCACCCAGTTGTTTATGCAATTTTGCAATTTCAACACGCGTGTCATGGCGCAGCGCGGCGTCAAGGTTTGACAGCGGTTCATCGAATAAAAATACATCTGGATTGCGCACAATCGCACGCCCGATTGCAACACGCTGACGCTGACCACCTGAAAGCGCAGCGGGACGTCGATCCAACAGATGTTCCATTTGCAAAATTTTTGCAGCGGCCTCTACACGCTCTTGAATTT
>JAKMGV010000015.1 GCA_022424725.1 Paracoccaceae bacterium | reverse complement strand
AATCTTTTTAGATTTTCTAGCTTATACGAAATGATTGCGCACTTACATCAACTTAACATATTATATATGCATGGGGTCCGCAAAAGATCGTGTCCCACGAAACAAGCAAAGCGGCCATTCGCATTTTTAAGTATTTGACATCTTTATCCCCAGCCCGCTAATTCCGCGTCCAAAAGGATTGGGCGAATATGAACGGCATTTCCATCACAGACGTCAGTTATCAAATTAATGACACCGCAATCCTAAGGTCGGTGTCATTTCAATCTGATGCCAAACGTATCGCCATTCTGGGACGCAACGGATCAGGAAAATCCACATTGTCACGATTGATTTGCGGGCTTGATCGCCCAAATCAGGGGGTAATCCGCATCAACGATATTGATGTTTACGCTGACAGACGCGCGGCATTGAACACGGTTGGAATGATTTTTCAAAACCCCGATCATCAAATCATTTTCCCAACTGTGATCGAAGAAATGATATTTGGGTTGATCCAAATGGGCGTTGACAAAACAGTCGCCGATCAGCGTGCCATGTCATATTTAGCAAAATTTGGAAAATCAGAATGGCGTGATCGTGCGGTTAGCACCCTATCCCAAGGGCAAAAAAAGCTTCTGTGCCTTATGGCGATTTTGGCGATGGAACCAAAGGTGATCATTCTGGACGAACCCTTGGCCGCGTTAGATATTCCAACACAGCGCCAATTGACAACGATCCTGCAATCTTTACCGCAAACCCTGATATACATCACACACGATACCGCACCCGTTCAAAACTACGATGTGGCGATTTGGTTGGAACAGGGGCAAGTCGTTGAAACAGGGTCACCCGATACAGTCGTGCCCAGATTCATCGACGAAATGACCCGGATTGAGGTCCTTTGATGCTGACCCTGACAGCGCCACAAAAAACGATATTTCACAAAATCTCGGCAGGTCAAAAATTGCTAGCACTCTGTGTTATATCAACCGCTCTATTTCAAATTGAGTCGCTGATTGTACTTGCGTGCCTAACAACTGCAATGGTCGCTCTGTATCTTTCGCAAGGGCTTTCATTTGCAAAATTTGGGGCGCGCATGCTTTGGCCGCTTTGGCCATTTGTGCTGATCATTGGCATATATCATGGCATCACAAACGATATCGAGGCAGGTTGCGAAATCATCCTGCGTATGTTGATCGCTGTTGCGCTTGCAAACGTGGTGACAATGACCACATCGCTAAATGATATGATTGATGTTTTAATGCGATTATTACGCCCTTTGAACTGGATCGGGATATCAACAAAGCCCGTGGCGCTTACAATCGCGCTGTTTATTCGTTGTATTCCAACCCTGATTGAACGTGGGATTACAATGCATGCGGCACTTCGCGCGCGATCCACAGGAAAATCTGGATGGCGTATTGTTGTGCCCCTGACGCTTTCGGTGTTAAACGACGCCGACCACGTGGCAAATGCCCTGCGGGCACGCGGCGGTGTAGGGACAAACAACGAAAGATAGCCAAAATGGAAAGATCAACCGTACTAATTGCTGTGTTTGCAGCATTAATTGCAGCACTGGGTTTGGTGCCGAAATTTACACTCGCCTTTGGTGTTCCAATCACTGCTCAAAGCTTGGGTATTATGCTCTGCGGAACGGTTCTAGGCGCGAAACGCGGCGGCGCGGCTGCATTACTATTCGTTGTGTTGACCCTTACTGGCCTTCCGCTATTGGCAGGTGGCCGCGGTGGCCTTGGGCTGCTGTCTGGTCCTTCTGTTGGTTTCATCATCGGCTTTCCCATCGCGGCATTTGTGACTGGGTGGGTCATGGAACGCGTACGAACGAATGTGCTGACTTCATCCTTTATCGCTTCATTCATGGGCGGTGTGATCGCCCTTTACATCCCGGGCGTCATCGGCATGGCCATGGTTTTGGACAAATCGTTGATGGCGGCATTTGGCCTTGTTTCGGCCTTTGTCATTGGCGATTTGGTAAAGGTCGTCGTCTGCGGCTTCGTGACACAAGCGATCTATCGCGCGCAACCTGACAAGGTTCTTTCGCGCGCTTAAACCTGCCGTTCAAATATCACAGCACTGCCCAATCCACCGACGGCCGCAATCGCGGCCAACCCTGATTGGGCAGTTTGCAAATCTTGGAACAGGCGCACGGCAAGGATCGCGCCAGAGGCCCCAATGGGATGTCCACGCGCAAGCGCACCGCCACATCGATTCACGGTATGCACATCCAATCCAGCCACATCAATGCAGGCCATGGATTGCACGGCATAGGCCTCCATCATCTCAACCCGATCTATGGTCTTTCCGTGTTTGGACAAAACACCTTTGATCGCCGGAACGGGGGCAAGTGCGGGATCCTCGGGTGCGGCCCCAATCGTCTGCGCAGGCCCAATTGACATTGATCGCGCAACATTCGTTTCAAAATCATCCGCAACAACCACAACAAAAGCGGCCCCATCGGCAGCTACTGCAGCCGTTGCAGCTGTAACTGTGCCCGCCAGAACAGGTGCCTTGGCCATGACATGTGTGCTTAGCTTTCGGGCATAGGGATCGCGCTTTATGCCCGCAATTTCAACGATCTCATTGGCAAGGTGATCATGTGCGTCCAGCGCATTTTGATGTGATTTCTGTGCATAAGCCTCTTGCTCATCACGCGAAATCTCGTGACGTGCGGCCAATGATGCCATTGCAAAATGTGGATCAGGATCAAATGTAGGTTCTGGTGCGAATGCGGGACGATCATAGGCAACGCCAATGTCCGCGCCATGATTGCTGTGCATACGCAGAGGGCGGCGCGAATAACTTTCTGCACCACCTGCAACAACGACACGCGCGCGGCCTGCATCCACCATATCCGCCGCACGTATGATTGCGTCCAAACCTCCAACACATTGCCGATCAATGGAAAGCCCCGCAACACCCACTGGCAGCCCCGCAGCCAGGACGCACAGGCGTGCAGGGTTGCCACCCGCCCCCAATGCGTTTGAAACGATCAATTCATCAACCTGATCTATTTCGACACCCGCTTTCCCGATAACGCTTTGAATGACGGGCACGGCCAAGTCCTGCACAGGCAAATGTGAAAATGCCCCAGCGCGTGGCACAACCGCCGAACGCAATGCCGCTATAATTTTTGCCATGCATCCTCCGACGTGGTGGCGCGCAATTTTTGATAGTTTGGCTTACCCGACATCAACATGGGCCATTCATGCGATCCATATATGCGCCAACGATTTACCATTACGCCCCGTTCTTTCAAGTCACCCAACATGCCCTGCATGCGATCACCATTTGTTTGATCTGAGCACAGCGCCACATAAATCCGCGCCCCGCGCAACGGATCGTCCACAGGAAAAACCGCCGATGCAGTAACATCGGTATAACTATTCAAGTAACTTTCTATCTCCTCAGGATAAATGGTTTTATCCGCAACGGTGAACACCCGCGATTTTCGACCTGACAAAAGCAATTGCCCTGTATCGTCTATTTTTCCAAGTTCCCCAATCGTTAACCAACCATCCTGCCATTGGGTGTCGGACGCATGGCCCTGCGCATATCCGGAAAAAACATAAGGAGATTTCACCCAAACATCACCAATTCCATCACTGTTGATATTACGGATATCAATTTCGACACCGGGAAATGCGATCCCAACCGAAGCCGCGTCATGATGTGGTTCTGCCAGAGTGATAAAACTGGTTTCCGCGGCCCCGTAAAACTGCAAGATTTGCGCATTTGGGGCAAGAGATTGGACCTGAGTACGTGTTTTTGGATCAAGCTGACCGCCGCCAATAAAGACAACCTGCACCTTTTCCAGAACGTAACGTGATTTCGACAACAACCGCATTTGCGTTGGTGTCGCGTAGATCACATCAACACCTGCGCTTGCAAATTGTTGCGCCTGCTCTTTGGGTGATCTGCCAACAACAGACAGACAGCGGTTTCCCAGTATCTGCGCCTCAACCGCCGCATAAAACGCAAGCGAATGACCCAGATTGCCCAAGATGCCGTAGCATTCCGAAGAATTAGTATAGTTTTCAAAAATCACACGGATGCTGGCCAGCCAACTTTCGGAAGTTCTGCGAATACGTTTTGGTTTCCCCGATGTTCCACCTGTTTCACATTGAAAGACGCCTCTAGCCGTTTGGGTGTCTGCGGATGTGATGCCGTTCTGACCAATAACAGGCTCTTGCCCTGCTTCGATCATTTTCCAAAACCTGTCCAAGAGAGTGGCCTGACACCCGTTTGGTGACAGATCAATAAATTCAGCATCTGGATGAAGTTTGAAATGATCCAAGGCCAAGGGGCGTTCCAACTAAAAAAGGCGGTCGTGAAGATCACTTACCGCCTTTCGCATGACTTGTCACTCTGCGCCTAGAAAAGCCCCTGTTCTTTCGCAATCAGGGCCGCCTGTGTTCGGTTTGCCGCGCCAATTTTGCGATAAAGTGTTTTCACATGCAGCTTGATCGTTGGTTCCTGCAGATCCAGATCGCGTGCAATTTCTTTGTTCGACTTCCCCTGAGAGAGCCCTTCAAGAACCTGAAGTTCACGACGTGATAGTTTTTCGGCCAATGGGTTTGGTGCAGCGGCCTCTTCTTCTTGTGTCATAAAATCGATGGGTGCGTATTGTTCGCCCATCGCCATAAAACGCACAGCATTTATAAGCGATTTTGCAGAAAGCGTTTTCGGGACAAAACCCGCAGCCCCCTCTGCCAACGCTTCTTCCGCGACAGATTTGGTTGCAATACCGGACATCAAGGCTACTTTTTGCCCGCCATTATGCGCCAGCGCGGTTTTCAAACCTGTCAAACCCTGCATACCAGGCATGTTATAATCAAGCATGATCAAATCAAACGGCCCCTGCGCATCAACAATCGCCATTGCGCCATCAAAATCAGAAGCAGTGACAGTTTCAATATTACCTTCACCTTCTAAAAACATAGCCAATGTATCACGCAGTAGATCATGATCGTCAGCAATAAGAATTTTCATTTCGTCACCTAATTATATTTTTATCTCTTTTTACAACGGGCCTAGCACAGCAGATCATTGTTCAGCACTGATATTAAATGCCGCTAATTCCCATGCTACTCTTTTGTATCAAATATACCCTTTTTTCTTAGTTCTATTCTTTTTAGGACAGACAGTTTTAAAATTCAATCAAACTATTTGGTCCATTAGAAATTTATGAACGCGAAGTTTTAAATCATAAAAGTTTTGCACCGCAAATTGCAAATGACACTTTATTGGATGATGAATTTGCCATAGCATTGAAGATGCTAACAGCTCCAATCATGGAAGATTTGGCTACAATGAGCCGAATACGATAAGGATGTCAAAATGACAGACGAAATATTGAACATGAGGGTCCTTGGCGAAATCTCAGAACAATTGGGCAATGACACTGCCCAAATGCTGCTAACCCGGTACGAAGACGAAGCAAACGCGTTGATGACCCTTTTGAACTCGCAACAAGGCAAGGACGCGCCCGTAGAGGATTTAATCAAAGACATCCACAAAACAGCAGGATCATCTGCACAACTGGGTCTGTCGGCGATGCGCCACAAATTAAACGTGATCGAGGTGAACGTAAAAAAACAGGGTATCGATGCGTTGTGGTCCGAAATCGACAATTTGAACACACTTTGGAAAGACAGCAGAGATGCGATTAGAAATGAAGGATTTTTAAGCTAATCTAAGCGTCATGTTTGATTTCCAACGCATCGAAAAATTCGCACCTATATGGCCGCAAATCGTTGATCTTTTTTATACTTCGTTTTCTGCGTCCGAAGGTGAATCAGAGGGTGCGCTTATCCGCACACTTGTCCAAAACTTTTTGGAAAATACCCCCGAACCCGACATATTTATCTTTGCCGCCTTGCGTCATGACACCGTCGTTGGTTGCGCGATATTTTCGCGTTTGACCTATTCAGATGATGCACGAAATGTCTTTATCTTATCTCCAATGGCCGTTCACCCCAATCATCAAAACAATGGTATCGGACAAACCCTATTGCGGGAAAGTATCGCGGCGCTCAGAAATCATGGCATCGACATTTTAATGACCTATGGCGATCCAAATTATTACGGAAAAATTGGGTTTTTACCCGTGAAAGAACAGGTCGCGCCACCACCATTTCCGCTGAGCATGCCGGTCGGCTGGATCGGTCAATCCCTGCACGATCCCGAAATCGCCCCATTGCAGGGATCCTGCAACTGCGTTTCGGCGTTAAACAACCCTGCCATTTGGTAACGACGTGTTACGCTATTTTTCCAACAACATCGCATCATAGCTATACAAGAACACTTCGTGATCATAGCATCGCCGTATGTCTGAGTTAGATACGCGATATTCGTGGCTTCGCCTTTTTATTAGCCTGCTAATTGCCGTCATCGGCAACGTGGGCATGTGGGCGATTGTCGTCGTCATGCCCGATTTTCAATCAGAAATGGGGTTGGATCGTGCGGACGCCTCATTACCCTATACCTTCACAATGATCGGCTTTGCCGTTGGGAACTATGCCATCGGGCGGATGGTAGATCGCTATGGCATTGTGACCTGTTTATTGGGGGCTGCCATTTTGAACACGGTCGCCTTTTACGCGGCAACACGCACATCCTCCCTGTCGATGATTTGTTTCTTTCAACTGCTTTTGGGTTTTGGAACTGCGGCAACCTTTGGGCCATTGATCGCAGATGTATCGAAATGGTTTCTGGAACGGCGCGGTATCGCAGTCGCCATCGCAGCCAGTGGGAATTATTTATCGGGCGCGATATGGCCGCTTTTGCTGACAGGTGTGCTGCGCACATCGGGATGGCATGGGGTGTATCTATGGCTGGCGGCCTTAACACTCGTCATTATGGTGCCATTGTCCCTTCTGCTGTCCCGCCAAGTGAACGATCAATCCATCGAACTTTCTGATGCGCAATCAAACAATAGGTTGGGTTCGCTTCCCTTTAGCGCCCGAACCCTGACATGGCTTTTGGGGTTAGCGGGCGTTGGATGTTGTGTCGCAATGTCGATGCCACAAGTGCATATCGTCGCCTATTGCGTTGACTTGGGATACGGCCCCACCACAGGTGCCGAAATGCTATCCCTGATGTTGATGGGTGGCGTTATCTCTCGCTTAATCTCGGGCATGCTGTCTGATCGCTTGGGCGGGGTGAAAACGCTTTTGATTGGCGCTACCCTTCAGTGCATTGGATTGATCTTTTATCTGCCCTCTGACGGCCTCACATCGCTCTATCTGGTGTCATTGATCTTTGGACTGTCACAGGGCGGAATAGTGCCCAGCTATGCCATTATTGTGCGCGAATATTTGCCTGCGCGCGTGGCTGGTGAACGTGTTGGGTTCGTGATGATGGCCACAATCATGGGGATGGCACTGGGCGGATGGATGTCAGGCTGGATTTATGACGTAAGCGGATCTTATGCCTTGGCATTTTGGAATGGCATTGGGTGGAATTTCCTAAACATCGTAATCGTGGGTTTTATACTGTGGCGCGCCCTGAAACTGCAAAAACAGGTCCGGACACAGACGTAATACCGACGTAAAACAGATCGCAATTTTTGGACAAAAAAAGGCCCGCACGCGGCGGGCCTTTTTCAAATCCATTGCTGTGCAATTAGTCTTTGCGAGCGTGCTTGATCGGTGCCCACAGACGCTTGTTCGTCAGGTACAGCAGTACAGATAGAACAGCCAAGAACAGCACCCCACGGAAACCCGCGTCCTGACGGTCCATCATCTTAGGTTCTGCTGCCCACATCAGGAACGCAGCTACATCTTGTGCTTCGCTTTCAAGATCGTTTGTGTGACCGTCGTCATAGTCTACATCTTCACCATACAATGGCGGACCCATTGAAATCCAGCGCCCAGGATAAGCGGTATTTTCATACAATGTCACCCCTGCCTCTTCCTTTTCTTCACCAGTGTACCCAGCAAGAAGAGCCGCAATATATTCTGCTCCACCCATACCTTTTACTAACTGGTTTATACCGGTCCCATAGGGTCCGTGAAAACCCGCACGCGCCTTCGCCATCAAAGACAAATCAGGTGCGCCTGCATCAACATTTTCAGGGAAATTATCTGATGGCTTAGCAGGCCTCATGTCGTCTAGATCTGCATCATAAACTTCAAAGTTATCAGCAGCATAAGTTCTAACCTGGTCATCCGAATAACCAAGGCCATTCCCGTCCGCAAGAGTACGAATTGGGACATACTTCAACCCATGACAGGCAGCGCAAACTTCTGTGTAAACTTTCAGACCGCGACGCAATTGCTCTTGATCGAACGTCCCAAGGGGGCCTTCGAACGAAAACTGTGTATCTTCGACTTTGCCTGCTCCGCCAGCAGCGAATGCACCACCTGCTACAAACATAAGCGCTGTGCAGGCGGTAGATATGATGTATTTCAACATAATTAGTCCTATCTTACTCTGCTGGTGTGGCAGACTTGCCAATGTGCGCGTTAAAGTCGTCCTCAATTGTCGCCGGTTGCGCATTAGGTTTCTCAAGCACTCCTAACAATGGAAGGATTACCAGAAAATAACCAAACCAGTATGCCGAACCAATCAGAGACAGTGTTGCATATGGTTCTTCTGCTGGCATTGCGCCCAACCACATCAAAAAGAAGAAGTCTGCGACCAAGATCCAGAACCACAACTTCAACTGTGGACGATAGCGTGCTGAGCGAACGCTTGATGTATCCAACCAAGGAGCAAGCGCCATAACCGCGATCGCACCAAACATTGCAAGCACACCAAAGAACTTCGCGTCAACAATTCCACCTGTGACGAATGACACTAACTGAACGGCCCAAACATCAGCAGTGAACGCACGCAAGATTGCGTAGAACGGCAAGAAGTACCATTCAGGAACAATATGCGCGGGTGTAGCAAGCGGGTTCGCCTCGATGTAGTTGTCTGGGTGTCCTAAATAGTTCGGCATAAAGCCCACGATGGCAAAGAACACGGCCAAAATAATAGCCAATGCGAACAGATCTTTGATCACGTAATATGGCCAGAATGGAACTGTGTCTTTCTTCGCTTCTTCTTTTGAACCACGGCGAACTTCAACACCTGTTGGGTTATTGTTACCAGTGGTGTGGAATGCCCAGATATGCACCATCACCAACCCTGCGATCAAGAATGGGAATAGATAGTGCAATGAGAAGAAGCGGTTCAATGTTGCGTTATCAACGGCAGGACCACCCAACAACAGTGTTTGGATCGCATCACCCACGAATGGGATCGCGCCAAATAGACCTGTGATAACTGTCGCGCCCCAGAAGGACATCTGACCCCATGGTAGAACGTAGCCCATGAACGCTGTACCCATCATCAACAGATAGATCAGCATACCGATGATCCATGTGATTTCACGTGGTGCCTTGTATGAACCGTAGTACAAACCACGGAAAATGTGCGCATAGACCGCGATAAAGAACAATGACGCACCATTCATGTGCAAATAGCGGATCATATGGCCGCCGTTCACGTTACGCATGATGTGTTCAACAGATGCAAACGCATTATCAACGTGCGGTGTATAGTGCATCGCTAAAACGATGCCTGTCACAATTTGAAGTCCCAAACAAAATGTCAGAACAATGCCCCAGATCCACATCCAATTCAAATTCTTTGGAGTAGGAATGGTTAATGTGTCGTACAAAAGGCCAGCGATAGGTAAGCGTGAATGTACCGCTTTTGCAAAGTTACCTTTTGGTTCGTAGTGGTCGTGAGGAATTCCACCCATGGTAAGTTCTCCGTTAACCTAGTTTAATTGTTGTTCCGTCGACAAACTCCGCGACAGGTACTGGCAAGTTCGTAGGTGCCGGGCCTTTACGGATACGACCAGATGTATCGTAGTGTGAACCGTGGCATGGGCAGAACCAGCCATTGAAATCACCCGCGCCGTCACCCAGTGGTACACAGCCAAGGTGTGTACACACACCCATCATGACCAACCATTCGCCTGCTTCGTCCAAGCTGCGGTTTTCGTCAGATGCGTCAGAACCAGGCACGTTTTCGTTGCGTGATTCAGCGTCCGCCAAATCGCCCAAGGCAACCTGACGTGCTTCTGCGATTTCTTCTTCTGTGCGACGACGAATAAACACAGGCTTACCCAACCATTTAACAGTCAGCTGCGTACCCGGCTCAACGTCGGCCACATCAACACGGATCGACGCCAAGGCGCGGACATCCGCTGAAGGATTCATTTGGTTAACAAGCGGCCATACTGCGGCCCCTGTTACAACGGCACCGGCACCAGCTGTCGCGTAGTAAATAAAATCGCGGCGTGTGCCTTCGTGATCGTCTGCGTGTGACACGAGGTAAACTCCATTGTTTGGTTAGTCGTTCGACCATACCGGTTGTGTTCGCGAATTCGCGGAAAGTACTTTGCTGCGTTTTAGCGAGGAATTTTGGGAAGTCCAGTGTACATTTGTATTCCCCTGTTTTTCGCGCTGTCGTGTCGCACGAAAAGGCGCATTTTGCCCGTTTTCGCCATATTGGCAGGCAAACAAGCGGCAAAGAGTGATTCTATTTCGCAAAGGGTGCCGCAGCCCCCCAGAGTTCACGCACCCTTTGATCGCGACCACATGCATCGCGATACAGATAATACACGTCCGATTGCTTGCGATACCCAAAACGCGTCAGCACACGCGTATCCAATTTATAGTAATCTTGGTGATAATCCTCAGCCAAATAATATACAGTTCGATCCAACACAGGGGTTACTATGTTCTGGCCCAAATCTGCCTCGGCTTGTTTTATCGCCTTCTGTGCGGCGTTCCGCTGGGCAGAGGTTGCGAAAACAGCGGTGCGATAGCTGTCACCGCGATCACAGAACTGCCCCCCATCATCGGTTGGATCAACACTTCGTAAAAAAGCATGCAGCAATGTTTCAACCGAAACAACGGCAGGATCAAATGAAATCTCAACGGCCTCGTAATGGCCCGTGCCACCTCGCGTTACCTCTTTATACGTTGGGTTCTTGGTCTTGCCGCCTGTGTAACCAGAGGTCACTTCAATCACACCATCAACTTTTTCAAAATCGGCCTCAACACACCAAAAACACCCCCCTGCAACGATCAGGGTGTCCGTTGCAGCCTGCGCCATTTTAACGCCAAAGGTGGCAAGGATGACTGACGTGGCAATCGTCAGGGCGTGGGGTTTACACGTTTTCATTTTGGCAAACATTGCAGTGTCCTTTTAAAGATGAGGATGCCGTTACTCTAGACCAGTTGGACAAAAAGTAAGCCCCCCTCACAACAAGGTGAAGCCGCGAGAGCATAATCTTGATACCGCTTGCACTCAGATTCCGTCCAATCTACGATACGAAAAAATATAGAAATGAGGGTTATCGTGGCACCATCTCTTTACGAGTTGCCGCCAAATGCGTCTGTTGGAATTGATGGAGATACTCATGTGTTTCCAGTCAACCGCGTGTTTTGCGTTGGTCGCAATTATGCAGAACATGCCGCCGAAATGGGGAACACGGTTGATCGAAAAGCCCCCTTTTATTTCACAAAATCCCCACAATCCGTCATTCACGGACATCCAAAGATAAAATATCCAACTGGTACGCAGAATTATCATCACGAGGTAGAGTTTGTGGTGTTTATAGGAAAGACAGGGCACAATATAACGGCGGACGCTGCGATGGATCATGTGTTTGGGTATGCCTGTGGATTGGATATGACACGCCGCGATCTGCAGGCCATTGCCAAGGAAAAGCGCCGCCCGTGGGATTTGGCAAAGGATGTTGAACAATCTGCGGTAATCGGCACCATTACATCCAAAGGCAATTTTGGTGACATCGGCCCACAGAAAATTGAACTGTCCGTGAACGATAAGCCCGTTCAAAGCGCGTATTTGTTGGACATGATCCATTCAGTTCCAGATATCATTTGCGATCTGAGTAAATACTACACCCTGAAAGCTGGCGACGTGATCATGACGGGAACACCCGCAGGCGTCGGACCTGTCGTGATAGGTGATAAGATGGACGCGCGCATTGAAGGGCTGTCAAATTTGGTTGTGACCGTTGAAGCATAAAGCAAAGTCGCAGACCCCAAAAGAAAAGAACAGGTTCAAAAAACGCAAACCCAGAAAACAGGTAGGCGCAATCGCCTATCGACGCACGAAATCTGGCATCAAAATCCTAATCATAACCAGCCGCGGAACGGGTCGCTGGATCCTGCCCAAAGGGTGGCCTATGGACAACACCCGCGATAGCGAGGCCGCCTTGATCGAAGCCTGGGAAGAAGCCGGGGTTAAGCGCATCAACGGTGATCCGATGCATTGTGGATCGTTGCGATATAACAAGGTTATGAAGGACGGCACCGACCAACCCATTGAAATGCAGTTGTTCAGCTTTGAAACCGCAAAACTTTCGAAAAACTTCCCAGAACGTGGACAACGTAAACTGCGTTGGGTGGGCGTAAACACCGCCATTCGAAAACTAAAACAGCCCGAGCTAAAGCCGATTTTAAAGCAACTTAAACGTCAAAACCGCGTTAATATGTGATCGTATCCTGCGTTTCGTTCGTAACTAAAGAGAGTACGCAAAGGGGCACAGATGGGCGCGATTAAAACTGAAAATTTTTCGTCGGTAGAAATCACGACCGAACACGACTTGTGGGCTTGGTTATCGCACAACTTTGGTTCACAGGGCAGTGTGTGGCTGATCACCTATAAGAAATCCACGCCACAAAAATACCTGTCCCGCGAACAAGTTTTGGACGCGCTTATCGCATACGGTTGGATTGACGGCATTCGGCGCAAGCTGGACGATAAGCGAACGATGCAACTTATCTCACAAAGAAAAACCCAGAGCTGGAGCGCGACTTATAAACAGCGGGCAGAGCAATTAGAGGCTGCGGGCCGCATGCAACCCGCGGGGCGCGACGCGATCACACAATCCAAGCGTTTGGGCCTGTGGGATGTTATGCAAGATGTTGATACATTGGTCGTTCCCGATGATTTGCAGATCATGCTGGACAAAGATCCTACCGCCGCAACCTATTTCGAGACCTGCCCACCATCATACAAACGCAACATCTTGCGCTGGCTAAAATCCGCAAAAACCGAAAAGACGCGACAAAAACGTTTGGATGCGATTTTCACAGAATGCAAAGCGAAAAATCGGATACCGCAAATGTAGCACTTGGCGCGAATAAACTTTTGTATGGTAGACTTTAACCTGTATTTATGTTTGGACCCGATTAAATTTGTGTTCAATGCTCCCTGCGTTTATTTAATGAAGTTATCTATAATCATTCCAACCTGTGATCGACCTCAATTTCTAAACCGCGCGGTGACATCCGCGCTGAACAACGGTGGAAATGATTGTGAAGTGATTATCGTAGATGACGGGTTAGAAAAATCCGCATCCTCTCTGACATTTGATGGGGATATCAAGGTGATCACAACGCCTGGCCGCACGGGTGCAAGCGCCGCAAGAAACCTAGGTGCGAACCACGCAACTGGTTCGTATCTTCTGTTTTTAGACGACGATATCGAACCTAATCGGATTTACATAGTTAACGCCACAATAGCACGCCGTCATAGCACGGTGGATTGCATCAATGCCTAATTAACATAACACGTGGCATTTTTACAAACCCAAACCAGCAGACTTCAAGTTTGATTGACGTATTTCCAAATTTCATACTTTGCAAAATGTGTAATTATTTATTGACATATTTTATTTTTGATAAAGAATGGACCTGCTTAGACCCTCTGTTTAAGCACGTAGCGTGCAGCTCCTTTTGTTGGCTACAAAGATGTTATGCGCGATACGATGGCGGACGATAAAACCGTTGTATTCAAACTCTCAATCGTCCGCCAATTTCATCTAAATATATGAAATATAGAAGTTATACTTCGTTTGAATACGACAGAAAATTTCGAGGAAACGGACTGAGAGCTTCGAACGACGCATGAAGCTCTCAGTCACTGCCTTTTCCAATGCTAAGGAAATGTATTAGGCACCGCCATGCAAGCACAGCAATGCACATTATGTCAATTATTATTTACACTTTGACGTGGGCGTGCCGATTTTCGTACATCAGAACGTTGAAGCAACTTAATGCTACGATCAAAAACGTGAGAGAGGCTCATCTCAGCATCGCGATACATATCATCAGGCGATCCCTGATCAATAAATCGGTCTGGCAAGAAAACTGTATCAATGTTGATCCCAACGGCCAACTGACCCGTCACCGCCAAATGTTGCAGAACAATCGCGCCAAATCCACCCATCGCACCTTGCTCAAGCGTTAAGACTGCCGCGTGCGATGCGACCAACCTATCAACAAGATCTGTATCAAGCGGCTTTGCAAAGCGTGCATCAGCCACAGTCACACTTATGCCCTGTTGCTCAAGCAACTGTGCCGCTTCAAGACCCACCTCAAGATGTGCACCAAATGAAAGGATCGCGAGATCGCTTCCCGTTTTCACAACGCGCCCTTTACCAATCTCAAGCGGTTCACCGCGTGCTGGAACAGAAACACCTGGACCTGTCCCGCGCGGATAACGGAAACAAATAGGGCCATCGTCATATTCTGCGGCTGTCCGCACCATATGCGCAAGTTCCGCCTCATCACTCGCTGCCATGACGGTCATATTTGGCATATTCGCCATATAAGAAATATCCAAAATCCCGCCATGTGTTGGCCCATCTGCCCCAACCAAACCTGCACGATCAATCGCAAATCGAACGGGTAGGTTTTGCAGCGCTACATCGTGCACAATTTGATCATAGGCACGCTGTAGGAACGTTGAGTAGATCGCGCAAAACGGCTTCATTCCTGTTGCGGCCAACCCTGCGGCGAATGTAACCGCGTGCTGCTCTGCAATGCCCACATCATATACCCGACGCGGGTATTCTTTGGCCAGAATGTCAACACCAGTTCCAGAGGGCATCGCCGCGGTTACGGCAACCACGCGGTTATCCTCTTTGGCTTCAGCAAGAAGGGATTTACCAAACACGCTTGTATACGAGGGCGAATTCGCTGGTGTCTTTTTCTGCACACCTGTTGACACATCAAACTTTGAAACCCCGTGATATTTATCAGCCGAATTTTCAGCAGGCGCGTAGCCATACCCCTTTTTAGTGCAAACATGGATCAATACGGGACCATTCGCACGCCCCTTGGCCGCGCGAAGCGTACTCAGCAGTTGTTCCATGTCATGTCCATCAATTGGACCTATGTAGTCAAAACCAAGCTCTTCGAATAATGTCGCTTGGCCAATTGTCCCTGTCACCAGCTGCTTGGCGCGTCTTGCATGGTCACGTAATTTGAACGGTAGGTGATCATCTAGGCTTTCACCAATCTCTTTTAACTTTCCAAAAACATCGTTGCTGTTAACTCGCGACAGGTAGGATGACATCGCCCCCACGGGCGGTGCGATTGACATTTCATTGTCATTCAAAATGACGAATAGCCGCTCTTTCTCGCTGCCAGCGTTGTTCAACGCCTCATAGGCCATTCCTGCAGAAATAGACCCATCCCCGATGACAGCGATCGCGTCCCCCGTCGGCTGCCCATGCTTACGTGCAAGGGCAAACCCAAGAGCCGCGGAGATTGAGGTTGAACTGTGTGCCGCTCCGAAAGGATCGTATTCGCTTTCGCTTCTTTTGGTGAAACCACTTATTCCGTCCGTCTGACGAAGTGTTTTCATCTGGTTGCGCCGACCTGTTAAAATTTTGTGTGGGTAACATTGATGCCCCACATCCCATACCAGTTTATCAAAAGGCGCGTTGAATACGGCGTGGATTGCGACTGTCAATTCGACCACACCCAATGAAGATCCCAAATGACCGCCGGTCTGTGAAACCGTTTCAATGACTTCATTCCGTACCTCACGCGCCAATAAGCTTAGTTCACGATCTGACATTCGCTTTAAATCAGATGGGCTGTGTACCGTGTCCAATAATTTTGTCTGCATAGCGCGTTCCTTCAGAAAAAAGGGGCGCCGGCTTGCTAATGCAAACGCGACGCCAGGCTCCTGTAGTCAACAGGGAGGGATGGAGTGTGTTTGGGATCGCCCCCAAACGAATGGCCGCGCGAAACCGCGCGGCCAATTCTTATTCATAGACTGGCGCGCCTGTCGTCGCGAGCTCTGGCCAATCTTTGATCACGTTGGTGCCTTGCAGCGGCTGCTGGTACCCTTTGTGACATGTTTTACATGCTGCCTTAGGTGCATCACCATGTGCTGGCCCAAGACGCGTTTCTGGGTAAACATCCTGCAATGGAACAAGATAGTCATTGTTCATCTCTTGGACCATACCGATACCAAGCGATGCTGTACCCCACTGAGGTGTTACCTGCTCTGCATCATAGAAAGCGCGGGTGTTGTGACATAGCACACAGTTGCGCCCCAATGAATTCGAGAAGTAGTTCATCAGTGAATACGTGCGTTCGGCATTCTGGATAAGTGGATCACCGGGTTCATTCGCAACGCGTGATTCATAATCATGAACCCCGATTGTTTCATATCCCAAGAGATACTTTTCCAAAGCGTCAGACGGTAATGAAGTTGACTGACTTAGAACCGTTGCGCGGTTTTGATTGGCAGACCAACCTGCAGATGCCTCGTTCACTGGAACAATATTGAACCAGATTTCACTTGGCACATGCTGACCGCGGTGACACGTAAAGCATGTTACGCCGACTTCTTTATTTGCATTGACGTGACCCGACCAATTTTCATTGATGTTTTGGGTCATCTGGATCATGCGACGCGCAACCACTTTGGTATAAAGTGCGTCTTCACCATAGGTTTCGACGTCACCATCACCGTGGCAGTATGCACACCCCTCTTCCGGAGCGATCCATTCTGTCATTGCGCCCATCAAGCGATCAAAGTTGTCTTCGGTTAGATCACCCAACACTTGCACATTTTGATAAATGTCTTTTGCAAGAGCTTCGGATCCATCTGGAACATAGGGCTCGTTTTCATAAACCAGCTCAATGTCGGGATCAGGTGTAGCCAAATCACTGTTGAATTCAGTAACCGACATACCTTGGCCCCGCGGACCTGTTTGCAAACTAGATGTTGCAGCAGGCTGTCCAAACACAACAACCATGATTGCCAGGAATACGGCCCCGCCTAGAGCGCCGATCAAGATCGCTGGACCATAGACGTTTGTTGGGTTCTCTTCATTCCAACGATTAAACCAACTTGGTAACATGATTAGTCCTCCTGGCCGATGAATGACTCGTAAGAGCCGTAGTTTTCATAACCGTAGGAACCGTCATACATCGGTGCGAAGTAGTGTTCCTGAGCCCAGATGAACCAATTGTCCACAACTGTACCAGTCAACAAGATACCGATACCACCTGTGATTGGACACAAGACTGCGAACCACCACGCCCAACGGTGGATACCCTCCATCGTGGCGTTAAAGCCCATAGTCCACCTCCAGAACAATGCAGCACGTTCTGATGCTGTTCCTCGATCATAGATTTGTTCCAATTCACGATCGCCACCAAAACGAGTTACCGCAAGGATCGTTGCGCCGTGCATCGCGAACAGAAGAACTGAACCGTACAAGAACACAATTGAGAGTGCATGGAACGGGTTATAATAGAGGTTTCCGTAGCGAATTGAGAATGCAGTGGTCCAGTCCAAGTGTGGGAAAATCCCATATGGAACGGCCTCTGACCAGCTACCCATCAATACAGGACGGAACAAACCAAGGACAAGGAACAACCAAATCGCTGCGGCAAATGCCCATGCGACGTGTTTGCCCATCTTATGCTGTTGCGCCAAGAGATAGGTTCTTAGCCACCAGGTGCAGACAGACACCAACAAGAACAGCGAGCTGATTATATACCAACCACCTTGATCCAACGGTGGCATGCGCAAACCCCACTCTGGCCCTGGGGGTTCAAGTGCCAACCAAAAGAATTGACGTAGAAACTCTGGGATTGACCAACCAACCTGCGCAAGCATGTTCAGGCCAACAATGTTGAACCATAGCAAACCAGTGGCAAGCGATATTACCCCTGTCCAACCAAGGTAAACAGGCCCCAATTGCGCGTTTCCAAGCCAGCCAGCAAGATTTGAAAATCCAGGTGTACCGATACGTTCGGACATCATATTGTTTTCGTTATCTACACCCATTTCGGCGGGTCCACGGACCTGCACTTGTGTGAATATATTCTGATACTCAATCATAATTACATCCCCATCTGACTTGGCCAAATTGGCATTTCCAACCACCAGTTCCACCATTCAGGCCAACCCTTGGTCCAGACTGGGCCAGAGATGATGATACATACGGCAGAGAAGAACACAGCATTAATCGCCAGCAAAAAGCCTACGCGGTGAATGCCCAAAGTTCCAACCGAATAGCCGATGAAATCACGGAAAAAGGTGTCTTCGTTGTCTGGGCCTTGCGCTTCTTCACCCTCTTCAGGGTTTGCCGCACTTAGAACCAGCGCGCCATGCAACGCCAATGCAAGCGTTGTTGTAAAGAACAAGGTTACAGCCAACATGTGTGCAGGGTTGTAGTGGAAATGCAGATACGCATAACCAGTGTTGCTAACCCAATCTAAGTGGCTAAAAATTCCATACGGAAATCCATGCCCCCAAGCACCCATCAACAATGGTCTAAAAATAACCAATGTCACATAGGCCAATATTGCAAAGGAGAAGGCAAATGGAACATGATATCCCATACCTAGCTTGCGACTAATCTCAACCTCGCGCAGCGCCCAACTTATGAAAGCCGCTGTCGCGCAGATCGTGATAATTTGCCACAATCCTCCCTCTAGTAAGGGCGCCATGCCCAAACCGTAACTTAAATCTGGCGGTGCTATATTTATTAGCCAAGGATTAAAGGTACCTTGCTGGCTCGCACCCCAAAAAATGAGGATTGTTCCAAGTAAAGCAAAAAATGCAGTCGTTACGCCGAAAAAACCGACGTAAAAAGGCCCTACCCAAAAATCGAATAAATCACCGCCAATCAATGTGCCCCCTCGGACACGATACTTTCTTTCGAAACTTAGCAATGCCATCGTTTGTCTCCGTTGAATCCAGCCGATACCCTTGAGATGAAGGCCGTCTTATTGGTGAGCATCTGCGGGCAAGTTAAAACTCACCCGCAGACCGTTTTTATAACTGTCGAACGGGTTATTAACCGCCCGCTTGCGCGGCTAGTTCAAACCAGTTGTAGTAGTCTGTGCTTAGCAGAACGAGGTGAATCATCGCTGCTAGCAAGAATAGGAAAAC
>JAKMGV010000262.1 GCA_022424725.1 Paracoccaceae bacterium | reverse complement strand
ATGTTTTGGAAATGAAATTGACGACATTGCGCGGCAAGCCCGGCGGCAAAGTTTGGAAATTCTCTGGCGTTGCATCGGTTGATGGCGAACTTGCTGCAGAAGCTGAATTTTCAGCGATGATGGAACTAAGCTGAGAGAGCTAGAATGAACGACACCAACATTCACCCCAGTGCGGTTATTGAAGAGGGCGCGCAAATCGGCGCAGGCTGTATAATAGGCCCGTTTTGCGTAGTCGGCTCCGATGTCGTTCTGCACGACAATGTCGAGTTGAAAAGCCATGTGGTCGTCACAGGGCAAACCGAAATTGGATCGGGGAGCGTTGTTTTTTCTTTTGCGGTCTTGGGGGAAATTCCGCAGGATAAGAAATTTGGCGGCGAAAAAACCAAACTGGTCATTGGTGAACGCAACCGCATTCGTGAACATGTCACAATGAACCCTGGTACCGATGGTGGTGGGGGTGTGACTCGCATTGGGAACGATGGGTTGTTTATGGCGGGATGCCATGTTGCCCATGATGCGCAGATTGGGAACAATGTGATTTTGGTCAATTCTGCGGCGGTTGCCGGCCACTGTATCCTTGAGGATAACGTGATCATCGGTGGACTATCAGGATTGCATCAGTTCGTTCGCATTGGGCAGGGCGCGATTGTTGGGGCCGTCACAATGGTGACAAATGATGTCATCCCCTACGGTTTGGTTCAGGCCCCACGCGGGGAATTGGATGGCCTTAATCTGGTTGGATTAAAACGTCGCGGTGTCGCGCGTGAAGATATCACGGCCCTGCGTGCTGCGTTCCAAATGCTGGCACAGGGCGAAGGAACGTTTAAGGATCGCGCAACACGGTTGAGCGAAGAAACCGATAGCGATTACGTGCGTACGATTGTTGATTTTGTGTTAGCGGAAAGCGATCGTTCGTTCCTAACGCCGAGTTAGCACTATGAAACTTGCCATTCTCTCAGGCGCGGGACAGTTGCCAGTGATGATCAAACAGGCGCATCCAGATGCGCATGTTGTCGGATTTGAGGGGATGCCAACCGAACTGGTTGATACCGTACATCCGCATCGCTTTGAACGCTTGGGCGTGTTGTTTTCCGATCTGCGTGATCGCGGTGTGACCCAGATTGTTATGGCGGGTGCCATGTCGCGCCCTGATTTTGCACCTGATCTGTTGGATGAGTTTACCAAATCTGCACTACCTGCATTGATGGCGGCCATGGCGCATGGGGATGATCATCTATTGCGTCATTTGATTGCGCTGATCGAAGAGCAGGGGTTCGTTGTTGTTGGGGCACATTCGCTTCTCCCTTTGACACAGCCCGCAGGTGTTTTGGCAGGTCAGGTGCCCACGGATGTTGCGCGTGATATTGAACGTGCTGATCAGCTTTTAAAAACCCTTTCGCCATTGGATGTGGGGCAGGGGGTTGTTGTCGAAAATGGTTTGGTGTTGGGTATTGAAACCTTGCAAGGCACAGATGCGCTTTTGTCATTTGTGGCGGGAACTTCGCCGCAGTTGCGCGGCCCAATCGGTGGCGTATTCGTAAAGCGCCCAAAGGCGGGTCAGGACCTGCGCGTGGATATGCCAACCATCGGCCCCGCGACAATTGATCAAGTGGCCAAGGCGGGATTGTCGGGAATTGTGATATCCCCTGATGCCTGTGTTGTGGTGGATGTCCATCAGACAATTGAACGGGCAAACACCCACGGTATTTTCATCGCAGTGGCCGAGGCGACATTATGAAAATCGCATTAATCGCTGGCGAAGCATCGGGGGACAAACTGGGCGCGGCCCTGATTGACGGGTTTGACGCGATACTTGAACAGCCTGCAGATTTCATTGGTGTTGCGGGTCCTCGCATGATGGCACGGGGGATGGAAAGCCTGTTTGCGATGCAGGAATTGTCCGTCATGGGGATTGTCGAAATCCTGAAACAATACCCGCGCCTGAAACGGCGTTTGAATGAGACGGCGGACTATATCATCGCGCAAAATCCCGATGTCTTGATCACAATTGATGCGCCTGAATTTTCCCTGCGCTTGGCAAAAATCATCCATGCCAAATCGGATATTCCCACGGTACATTATGTGGCACCCACCGTTTGGGCGTGGCGCCCCAAACGCGCGGATAAGATGGCTCAGTTCATTGATCATGTTTTGGCACTCTTTCCGTTTGAGCCGCCCTTGATGCAGGGTGCTGGCATGTCCTGCGATTTTGTGGGTCATCCCGTTGTCACCGACCCGATTGCCACAGATGAGGAAGCGGTGGCATTTCGCGATGATTTCGGGATTGGGGATGCGCCTCTGACGCTGATCTTGCCCGGATCGCGCATCAGCGAAATTTCAAAACTGATGGCTCCATTTGGGGAAACACTGGCCTTGGCGCGTCAATCAATGCCCGATTTGCAATGCGTGCTGCCCGCCGCACCCCACGTTGTTGGTGCCGTGCAAGAGGCGGTTCAAAATTGGCCCATTCGTCCCATTGTCTTGGATCACAGAGAGATGGGAGAATCCGCCTATGACGCAGCCAAAAGCGCCTCCTTTCGCGCGGCGGATGTGGCCCTGGCGGCCTCTGGAACGGTCTCGCTTGAATTGGCGGCAAATGACACGCCCATGGTGATTGCCTATGATATGGGATGGCTGTCCCGCCAGATCATTGGACGCATGTTGATTACGGATACAGTGACATTGGTGAATTTGGTGACAGATACACGTGTCATTCCCGAATTTATCGGCAAAAACTGTCGCGCTGATTTGATTGCGCCTGCGCTTGTTGAAACCCTGAATGCGCC
>JAKMGV010000261.1 GCA_022424725.1 Paracoccaceae bacterium | reverse complement strand
TGTTGGATGCGATGAAATCCGATTGGGGCAGCAGTGGGGATCAGGTCGTGCGTGTTGATGGGGGCATGTCTGCGTCCAATTGGACAATGCAATTTCTGGCCGATATTACGGGCGCCGTTGTGGATCGTCCAACAATTCTGGAAACCACAGCACTTGGAGCAGCTTGGCTGGCTGGGTATCGCGCGGGTATTTATCCAAATCAGGAAGAGTTCGCCAAAACCTGGCAGCGTGATGGTCAGTTTAACCCTGACATGGCCGAAGACATGCGATCCGAACGTTACGCGGCATGGAAACGCGCGGTTGACGCAACTTTGTCCGTCTAAAGCGGATCAGTGCGGTGTAGCGTCACCCGTTTTCCACCATGCGGAACGGGTGGCAGGGATGGCAAAAACGGCAAACCCGTTGCCTTAGCCAATCCGCCATCTGTCGTCAGAATGCCAATTTTCCAACCCTTAAAACGTGTTTTGAGTGTTTGACCCATCGCACCATAGAGAGAGAATAACATTTTGCGTTCACCGATGCGGCCGCCATATGGTGGATTAATAATCACAATTCCCGCAGGCGCATCCGGCGGTTCAAGATCACTAATCGCGGCATGTTGAAACTGAATCATATCCCCAACTTCTGCGCGATTGGCATTATCCTGCGAAAGGCGGATTGCGCCCATGTCGCGATCAAATCCGAAAAATTGTCCCAAAACTTGCCTTGTCTTTGCGCTTTGTTTCAGCTGATCCCATTTACCGTGATCGAATGAGGCAAGTTTTTCAAAGGCAAATGAACGCGACCGTCCCGGGAACAAACCCGCCGCTTGCTCGGCCGCCTCTATCGGAAATGTCCCAGAACCGCACATAGGATCAACAACTGTCTGTGATCCGTCATATCCCATTTGCCGCAAGAACAATGACGCCAGCGTTTCGCGCATGGGCGCTTTGTTCAATGCTTCTTTGTGTCCGCGAATGTGTAGCGCGGGGCCACTTGTATCGATAGAGAATGTGCAAAAATCATCAAAAATCCGCACTTTTAAAACCAGCTCGGCCTCTGTCGAAATCTCCACACCTGCAGTATCGTTTATAGCACGTTCAATGCGCTGTGTGGCTGCGCCCGCATGATAAATCCGTGATTTCCGCGATGTTGTTTCAACACGAATTGGAACATCGGTACGCAAGAAATCACTCCACGGAAATTTGCGTGACCGCTTATCAAGTTGGGCCAAATGCATCGCCCGAAAACCACCCAACCGCACCAAGACACGGGTAGCGCCGCGCGCACATAGGTTGGCACGCCAAACGTCCTGCCAATTTCCGTCAAATTCAACACCACCGCTGACGACTTCGGCATTGGAAAAGCCAAGTGCAACCGCTTCTTCCAGCAGCACATGTTCCAAGGATGGCGGTGCCACCAGGAATATTTTTAACGCAGTATCCATGCGCGTCACCTAACAGGGTCTGCAGGAGTTGACGAGAGATAGTTAGTCAAACGTGATTGAAACACGACCAAATGCACCAAAATCTGCGTCAATCTTTGAACCAGAGGGGCATTCAATTGGTCGGATAAAGGATCCTGACAAGACAATATCACCTTTGCGCAGACCCTGACCATATTGAGCAAGGCGGCGCACTAACCACACCATACTTTCAACTGGATCGTTTAGGACACCGGCACCCAGGCCTGTTTCCTCAACTTCGCCGTTACGATGCACAATGGCACCAACCCAGCGCAGATCAAAATCTGTTATGTTGTGTTTTTCTGCGCCCAATACCACACCAGCATTTGCGGCATTATCGGCGATGGTATCAAACACAGTGCGTGTTTTTCCCGTAGCAGGATCAATGCGTTTTATGCGTGTGTCTAGGATTTCCAAACTTGGCGCGACATAGTCGGTTGCCGCAATAATCTCCTGTCGCGAAACCTCAGCACCTGCGATATCATCTGACATCACAAAAGCGATCTCTGCCTCGACACGCGGCTGTATGAAACGCCCCGCCGGAACATGTGCACCATTTTCAAACGCCATGTCGTCAAATAAGATGCCGCTATCAGGAATATCTATGTTTAATGCGTATTGCATCGCCTTTGACGTCAGTCCAATTTTCCAACCAATAATGCTGCGTCCAGATTCCTGTTTATGGTCCACCAAGGCGGATTGTATGGCGTAGGCGTCATCCATATTCATATCTGGATGTGCCAACGACAAAATATCGATCTGTGACCGCTTGCCTTCTGCTTCGAAAAGTTGTTCGGCGACAGCGCGAATTTCTGCAGGCGACATCATGCGTGTTCATCCGCAATTGTGTTTGTCAGGTTTCCGATCCCTTCGGCAGTCACCGTTACAACATCGCCCGGTTTCAAAAACTGCGGCGGGTCCAAGCGGGCACCTGCGCCTGTTGGTGTTCCTGTGATAATGATGTCACCTGGCATAAGGGTTGTGAATGTTGAGATATATTCAATCTGACGTTTGATCGGGAACAACATACGGCTTGTGCGATCGTCTTGACGAAGTTCACCGTTCACATGCGTTGTAATGCGGATATCATCCAACTGTGATGGGTGCGTAAATGGCACCAACCATGGGCCCATGGCACCAGAGGATTCCCAATTCTTACCTTGGGTGACATTGAATTTGGCATGACGCACCCAGTCACGGATCGTCCCCTCATTACAAAGGGTGATCGCAGCGATATGATCATAGGCCTGATCCTGCGGAATGCGGCGACCCTGTTTTCCAATAACAATCGCAATTTCGCCTTCGTAATCCAGCTTTTCTGATTCAGGTGGGCGAATAAGTGG
>JAKMGV010000260.1 GCA_022424725.1 Paracoccaceae bacterium | reverse complement strand
TTAATATATGTTTCCCAAGAAAGCTTGGAGAATGTAATATGTCACCCGAAGTAACAGCCTTTTTTGACGACGCGACTTTCACCATTTCATATGTGATAAAGGATCCAAACGGATCATCATGTGCTATTGTCGATAGCGTTTTGGATTTTGATTACGCATCTGGACGCACGGACACCCGCTCCGCCGATGCCGTCATCGCCTATGTTCAAGAGAACAATTTAACCGTTGAATGGCTATTAGAAAGTCATGTGCACGCCGATCACCTGTCTGCTGCCCCCTATCTGCAGGAAAAGCTGGGCGGTAAAATTGGCATCGGGGATCGCATCACTGTGATTCAGGATACCTTTGGAAAAGTGTTCAATGAGGGAACGGAGTTCCAACGCGATGGCAGCCAATTTGATCAATTATTCCAAGAGGGCGACACATTCCATATCGGGCAAATGCGCGGCGAGGTTATGCACACACCCGGTCACACACCCGCCTGCCTAACTTATGTTATTGGGGATGCAGCCTTTGTTGGGGATACGTTATTCATGCCAGATTTTGGCACAGCGCGATGTGATTTCCCCGGTGGATCATCCGAAATGTTGTACCAATCCATTCAAAAAATTCTGGCCCTGCCCAACGAAACACGCATTTTTGTTGGACATGATTATAAGGCGCCGGGCCGCGACGAATATGCATGGGAAACAACCGTTGGCGAACAAAAGGCCAAGAATATTCACATTGGCGCGGGCAAAAGCGAAGCAGAGTTTACAACCATGCGCGATGAACGCGATGCCACACTTGCTATGCCCAAGTTGATCATCCCATCCCTGCAGGTGAATATGCGCGCGGGCAACATGCCTGAACCAGATGACAATGGGGATGTTTACCTGAAAGTGCCCGTAAACAAACTTTGACCTCTAATTGGCACAGACAACAAAAACATCTTTGTCTGTGCCTAAATCCTCTGCTGGACATGATTTATATTGTTTTTCGAATATGACAGATTATGGTCCAGCATATCTGACGGCCTTGCCGTTTTAACTTTGTTTCAAGAGAGCGAAAAATGGAAAATATCGCATTTCAAACAGATTGGCTTTATGGGCTGATCGGAGGGCTGTTCATCGGCCTAGGTGGTGCCGTATTCCTGTTGGGGAACGGACGCATCATGGGAGCCAGCGGCCTGATCGGCGGATTGGTTGACGGATCCGGTTGGTCAAATGCTGCGGAACGCATCGTGTTCTTGGCGGGTGTGATCATCATGCCAATCATCGTGTTGCAATTTTGGGATCGCAGTGAAACCAACATCACAGACAATGTTGTTCAACTTGTCGCCGCGGGTCTTTTGGTGGGCATCGGAACACGCATCGCAAATGGATGTACATCTGGTCACGGTGTGTGCGGTATTTCACGCCTATCCTTGCGTGGGATCGTCGCGACGGTCTTTTATATTATGGCGGGCGGCCTGACCATGGCGCTGTTCCGTGCAGTATTGGGGTGGATCTAATGAAATTAATTATCGCATTAATCGCTGGAATGCTGTTTGGTGGGGGTCTTGTTGTTTCGGGCATGACGGACACCGCAAAAGTTCAAGGTTGGCTGGATGTGTTTGGCGCATGGGATCCAACATTGGCGTTTGTTATGGGGGGCGCAATGATCCCTATGGCCTTTGCATGGATCCTAACCAAGGGCCGTAGTCCGATGACAGGTGGCAACTTCCCCGCGCCACCCGAACCGAGATTGGGGCGCAATCTGATCGTGGGATCGGTCTTATTTGGCATGGGTTGGGCCTTGGCGGGTTTGTGCCCTGGGCCATCCATTGCCGCAATTTCCTTTGGCGGAACCAGCCTATGGATTTTCCTTGTTGCGATGGGTGTTGGAATGTTCGTCGCGCCTCGCGTTCGCGCAATGATGGACGCCTAACTGATTTCGACGGGTTCGAGTGGATCCCCCTCGGACCCGTCAGTATTGTCAACCAAACCTTCTAAATCAGAGAGATATTGGTCAATCTCTTCAGCACTCTCCACGTATTCTATCGACTGGGCAAGCAGCTCAATATCCATTGCTTCTGACGCATCCGCTTTGTTTTCTGATGGGAACGATACGGCGTACAATCCGTTTGATTTCCCTAAATACCCCACTGGCCCTTCATCTGTCCCCTTTGGACAGAACATGATTTGCTCTAACGCGGCCTTTGGGAATTTAATCGTGTCCCCCTCTGACAGCGCGCGCAATGCATTCAACGTCATCGTACGTTTAAACAAAACCGCATCAAATTCGGGGCTCACGTCAAACATTTGCGGATGTGGTTCAGAGGGTTGTTTCGGTTTTGCCCTTTTCAACGTGGTATCTTGAACACCCAACGCAATCTGCATTTTCAAATCACTGCCTTGCAACCTGAATGTTCCCTGCACCACGCGATAGACGCCTGTTGCCAATTGAATTTCAAGGGCCGCTGCCCCCTCTTCAAATCGTGGACGCGCTTCGGTCTGCGGCAGAACATCTGTAAGCGCGCTTTGATCCGACAATTGATCGAAAAACGGCGAAATCAATGCGCGATCTGTGATTGACGGTGTACGATCCACACAGGCCGTTCCGATGACAAACGAAATTGTTTGCACCTCTATCAATGCGCTGGCAAAAATCGGATCAAGGCAAAGAAAAACATGCGCCCCATCAGTGCTGAGTGTATGAGCAAAAATCGCATATTGCGAAAAGACCGCCGTCAAATCAGCTGATTTCACGCGCTGTGACTGTCGTCGTATCAACCCAAGGGAAAGCCCGAATTCCTGCGCGGTTTTTGC
>JAKMGV010000014.1 GCA_022424725.1 Paracoccaceae bacterium | reverse complement strand
TTGTATCAAAATGATACTTTGTCAATATTTAATGTGAGTTTCTAAAAAAATCTCGCGCAAATGTTCGTCTAAATATTTTCGCGATCCGCCGCGCTGTTTGATGCGTAAATATATCAGAAGGGAACATGGTATGTCATATGATCCACTAAAAAAATCGGAGTATCAGTTTCGACTTGTTGCATCGCTCGTCATATTTGCGATGTTGATATATGTAATCACCACTCATGGCCTGCGCGGTCCCGCATTGTTTGAGGTTGGATTGTTTGGCGGCGCGTTTGCGACTTTGACCTTTTGCCATTCCATCTGGGCGTTGTGGAAAATTCGAACGCAGGGACGCGATTAAATCACATGTTCGCCCTTGCGGTGGTGAAAAATTACATCCTTAATGCAGACACGTAATGGGCGCGATGCCCTCGATGTAAGGAGCGTTCAATCATGATGAAACGATTGTTGATCACAGGTGCTGCTGGTGGCTTGGGGGCAATGTGCCGCGAACGTTTGACGCATTTGGCAGAAACAATTGTCGTTTCCGATCGGGATGGATTGGGTGAGGCTGCAGCGCATGAAGAAATTGTTTATTGTGATTTAGGCGACAAAGCGGCCGTCGAAGCCATGGTTGAAGGATGCGACGGGATCGTGCATTTGGGTGGTCAACCCATTGAACATACTTGGGAAGTCGTTAAAAACGCCAATATCGACGGTATTTTCAATCTTTATGAGGCTGCGCGCAAATCCCCTGTCACGCCGCGCATATTATTCGCCAGTTCAAATCACGCCATCGGATTTTATGAACAAACAGTGCGCCTAGATGCCAAATCCCCAACGAAACCAGATGGGTTATATGGCGTGTCCAAAGTGTTTGGAGAAGCGATGGCATCAATGTACTATGACAAATTTGGCATCGAAACCGCTTGCGTGCGCATCGGGGCGTGTTTTCCAGAACCAAAAAACCATCGAATGCTGTCCATGTGGATGAGCTGTGATGATTTTGTCCGCTTAATCGAACGCGTGTTTATCGTGCCGCGTCTGGGATGTCCGATTGTTTATGGCACTTCGGCAAATTCGGGGGTGTGGTGGGACAACCACGAAGTCGCCTATTTGGGATGGAAGCCACAGGATAATGCCGAGGTGTTTCGTGCCAAACTGGACGCAGAACTGCCCGCACCAACCGCGGATGAGCCTAATTCAAAATATCAGGGTGGAATGTTTACCGCAGACGGTATTCACGAAGATTGATCGGGGCCCTTTACCGGCCCCAAGCGCGCACAGGGCCGCAATCCATGTGGACAAAGTTTGAACGGCTGTACCGTCCAACGCCACCTGCATTACACTTTGCCGCTGCTTTCGAGATTTGGCGCACTGACCTCGATCCCAATCGCAAATCGACAGCTTGGCCTTTGACGTGAAGCGAATTTTTCGCAACCGACCGAGATTGACGGCGCAACATCGCGTTTGTTTTCGCGCTGCGATATCCGCTTAGCATCGTAAAGGGTTCGTCCGTATTCAGGATCGCATGACTTGCCGCCATGATGTCGATTGTACGACGATCAATGGTTTTTGTTTCGTTGCGGCGCCAATCGCGCATGAAATAACTGATTTCTTGGATCGCTTCGGGGATATAGTCCCCATCAATCCAATAAATCGTGTTGATGCGCTCACCCGTGCGGCGTGACATCATTGACAATTTGCGAATATCACCTGCGCCACGCAAAAATCCCGCCGCGTTTGAAAACGTGGGGGCCGCCACTACAGTCGCCGCAGCAAATGCGCTCAGCATGGCGCGGCGTGTGATCAAAGTCGTCTTATCCGTGACCATTCAGTCTCGTGTCCCGTGCGCCCAGCAGCTTGGGCATATATTTCGCTGTAACCCCAGTTTCAGGATGTATGCCATAAAACGATTCGCAAACCAAGAAGGAATTTAGGATAGTACAATGTTAGGGGGAATTGAGCGGGAATTTGCCCGTAATAGGTGCTGGATTATCACGCAATTGTGTGATCATTTCGCTCAAATTTTGGTGATGAATACCCGAATTTGTTGTAATGGTGCTTTTGTTTTAGGGGTTCTTCACGCATAACGTGGGCAAGAATTTTGGGCGGGATTAGATCGGTATGTTGTTTTCAACGCTAAATATATGGCGCAATTATTTGGTTGCAATAATTCTCTGTATTATGGGCATCTTTCCCGTTGTGGCCTATGCGTCACAGGGAAATAACATTGCCTATAAACTTGCCCTATCCAAACAGTTTGCTGATTTTGGTGCTGTAGTAGAATTTTATCAGGAACGTGGCTTTAAACCCATTTGGGTGGATCGTTCACGTAATGCGCGAAACCGACTGGGCGCATTATTCGCAGCGTTTGAAGATTCTGCAGTGCATGGTTTGCCCCAAGGCTTGTTTGACGCGAACGCCATCCGAAATGATATCCGTTCCATCCGAACATCCGCCGATCTTGGCGCGGTCGAAGGGAAAATTACCCGTGCCTACCTGCAATATGCGCAGATGATCCAGTTCGGTGTTGTTCGCCCTGGCGCAGTTGATGAAGATATTAAACGCAAGCGCGCCAAAATTGATCAACGCTCCTATCTGACAAATCTTTTGGCCTCGGACGCGCAGGCGTTTTTTAAACGCGTCTATCCGCAAAACCGCGAATATGCGCGTCTGTTGCAAGAGAAAGAGCGTTTGTTTGGGATCATTGCTCGTGGCGGCTGGGGTGCGCCGGTCACTGGTGGTAAACTGCAACCCGGGGATCGCGGGAAACACGTTGTTTCCTTGCGCAATCGTTTGATTGCGATGGGATACCTAAAGAGAACGCTAACAGATAGATTTGATGCCGACATTCAACGTGCGGTTCAAGCATTTCAATTGGATCACGGTATGGCGGGCGATGGCATTGTTGGCGATGGCACGCGAGCCGAGCTGAATAAACCGCCCGAGGATCGTTTGGCCGCGATCTTGGTTGCCATGGAACGTGAACGCTGGACCAATTTTGAGCGGGGCAGTCGTCATGTGTTGGTAAATTTGGCCGACTTTTCCGCGAAAATCATGGACAACGGACGCATTGAATTTCAAACGCGCTCGGTCGTGGGGACGAATAAGGATGATCAACGTTCCCCCGAATTTTCGGACGAAATGGAACACATGGTCATCAATCCCACATGGAATGTTCCGCGTTCAATCGCCGTAAAGGAATATTTGCCCGCCTTCCAAAAAGATCCAAACGCACATGGATACCTGAATATGTTGGACGCATCGGGTCAGATCGTGTTACGTGATCAGGTGGATTTTGCGGCCTTTGATGAAAAAACCTTTCCCTTTGATTTAAAACAGCCCCCGTCAACGCTCAATGCCTTGGGCTTGGTGAAATTTATGTTCCCCAATCGCTATAACATCTACCTGCATGACACCCCGTCCAAAAGCCTGTTCGCCCGCGAAGTGCGTGCGTTCAGCCATGGGTGTATCCGTCTGCAGGATCCGTTTGATTTTGGATACGCATTGTTGTCTGTCCAAAGCGGTGATCCCAAAGGCGAATTCCACCGTGCCCTGAATTCGGGTGTGGAAACGGTCATACCGCTTGATAAACATGTCCCTGTTCATTTGATTTATCGCACGGCTGTGACGAAACCCACGGGTGGCATGACATATCGCCGTGATATCTATGGTCGTGACGCCAAGATTTTGGCGGCCCTCGTTGGGAAAGGGGTGGTAATTACACCGTTTGCACGCTAATCCCAAAAGAAAAGGGATCCTGCCATGGCCTATAAACTCTCTGATATTGCGCGTGCGATTGATGCGGAATTACTAGGTGATGGGGATCTGGAAATATCCAGTGTTGCGTCCCCCGAAGATGCCAGTGTGCATGATATCGCCCTGGCTATGGACCCAAAATACGCAGCCGACCTGCCCAAAGGAAAAGCACGCTGTGCCATGTTGTGGCCTGGCGCGGATTGGCAAGGCATGGGATTGCAGGCGGCCTTGGTTGCGCCGCGCCCGCGCTATGCGCTGTCTGCATTGTCTGCGACGGTTGATCGTGGTCAGGGGTATGCATCAGGTATTCATGAAACGGCCGTCATTGACGCAACTGCACAGATTGGTGCAAATGCCACAATCGGCCCGCTAAGTGTGATCGGCGCAAGTGTGATCATCGGGAATGACGCAGTGATTGGCCCACAGTGTACCATTGGCACAGGAAGTGTTATTGGACACAAGGTCTATTTGCGCGAAGGTGTCCGGATTGGCGCAGACGTGATAATCGGTGATAATTTCATTGCACAACCGGGCGCGACCGTGGGGGCAGATGGATTTTCCTTTGTCACAAAAGAGGTCTCTGCCGTTGAAGTTGCGCGTGACAGTCTGGGAACCGCAGATATCGAAAGCAAGGGCCAAGAATGGGCGCGGATCCATTCCTTGGCGGGCGTTATCATCGGCGATGGTGTGGAACTGGGCGCAAAGTGTTGTGTGGATCGTGGTACAGTCAAACCCACAAAAATCGGCAACGGCGTCAAAACAGATAACCTGTCACAAATCGGTCATAACGTTGTGATAGGCGATCACTGCCTGATCTGTGCCCAAGTTGGGATAGCGGGATCATCGGTTATCGGGAACAACGTGGTCCTGGGGGGACAAACAGGTGTCAGCGACAATATCTGTATTGGGGATAATGTGATTACGGGGGGCGCAACCAAGGTACTTAGCAATATTCCCGCAGGGCGCGTCATGCTGGGCTACCCTGCGATGAAAATGGAAACGCACATCGAAACCTATAAGGCCCTACGCAGATTGCCACGATTGATCCGTGACGTCGCATCTCTTCAAAAAGGTATTTTAAAGTCACCCAAGAATGACTAAATGCATGGCAGGGAACGCCAAAGAGGATTGCCGAAATGGACGTCAAAGATAAAGTGATTGAAATCATTGCCGAACAAGCGGTTTTGGATGTGTCCGATGTCACGATGGACAGTACGTTAGAGTCGCTTGGTATTGACAGTTTGGGTTTGGTCGAAAGCATTTTCGCAATTGAAGAGGCCTTTGACATTCAAGTTCCGTTCAATGCCAACGATCCAAGCGAAAGCGATTTTGATATTTCATCTTTGGCAACGATTATCGCAGGCATCGAAAAATTGGTGGCTGAACAGTCGTGAAACGTGTTGTGATCACTGGGGCAGGGACGATCAACGCACTTGGTCACAATGTCCCACAAACGCTAGAGGCGATGCGCGAGGGCCGTTGTGGAATAGGTCCACTTGATTTTCCGGACGTGGATCGTTTGGCCATCAAAATCGGTGGTCAGGTGCGCGATTTTAATGCGGACTCTGAATTCAACCGCCAACAAATGTCCCTTTATGATCGCTTTACCCAGTTCACGTTGCTGGCTGCGAAAGAGGCGATTGGCCAATCTGGCCTGACCTTTACAGGCGACTTGGCTGCGACATCGGGTGTTGTTTTGGGCACCGCTGGGGGCGGTGTCAGCACGTGGGATGACAATTACCGAGCCGTCTATGAAGAGGGTAAAAACCGCGTACACCCTTTTGTAGTGCCAAAACTGATGAACAACGCCGCGGCCAGCCATGTGTCGATGGAATTTAACCTAAAAGGACCCAGTTTTACGGTGTCAACCGCCTGTGCGTCGTCAAATCACGCAATGGCTCAGGCCTTTGCCATGGTGCGTTCGGGGATGTCCACGGCCATGATCACAGGTGGATCCGAAAGCATGCTGTGTTTTGGTGGGGTAAAGGCCTGGGAAGGCTTGCGGGTTATGTCCAAGGATGCCTGCCGACCCTTTAGCGCCAACCGCAATGGCATGGTTCAGGGGGAAGGGGCTGCCATTTTCGTGTTTGAAGAATACGAACATGCCCGCGCCCGCAGCGCCGACATTCTGGCCGAGGTTAGCGGGTTTGCCATGACATCCGATGCCGCTGATATCGTCATGCCGTCAAAACACGGGGCAGGGCGCGCGATTGCAGGCGCGTTAAAGGATGCGCGCATCAATCCAGAAGAGGTGGGATACATCAACGCCCATGGCACAGGGACGGCCGCAAATGACAAAACTGAATGCGCCGCTGTTGCGGATGTCTTTGGCCGTCACGCGGATGATTTGATGATCAGTTCAACGAAATCCATGCATGGGCATTTGATTGGTGGCACGGGCGCTGTTGAATTGTTGGCCGTGATTATGGCCCTGCGCGACGGGGTTATCGCCCCCACAATCGGATATGAAGAACCTGATCCAGAATGCGCCTTGGACGTGGTACCCAACACAGCGCGTGAGGCACAGGTTGATGTGGCACTTAGCAATGCGTTTGCCTTTGGGGGATTAAACGCGGTTATGGCGCTGCGGGCACATCGTTAATTTCTTTTGACAAAACGCCTGCATCGGTGTCACGTGGGACCAGTTTGAAATCAGGCCCATCCATGTCATTCATCAATTTTATCCGTGCAAACGCGTCTTGGCTTGGGGCGGGGTTCTTACTGGCCTTGCTCTCAAGCTTTGGTCAGACGTTTTTTATCTCAATCTTCTCTGGTGCGCTGCGAAATGAATTTGATTTAACCCATGCAGAATGGGGGGCGACATATGCCTTGGGCACCTTTAGTTCAGCTGTCGTTATGGTTTGGGCAGGGGGCTTAAGCGATCAATTTCGCACGCGGTATTTGGGTGTCTTTGTCCTTTTGGGGCTCGCGCTCAGTGCATCATTCATGATGTTAAATACTTCGGCGACCCTGTTGATATTGGTGATATTTTGTTTGCGGTTCTTTGGTCAGGGGATGGCGACGCATCTGTCTGCAGTTGCCATGTCCCGTTGGTTTTCGGCGCAGCGCGGGCGCGCGCTGTCAATCGCCAATATGGGATATGCCTTGGGTGAGGCGAGCTTGCCTGTTGCTTTTGTTGTTCTACTGGCTTTTGTTGAATGGCGACTGCTTTGGGGTGTTGCGGCCCTGATCGCCATTTTTGCAGCCCCTGTGTTATTTGCATTGCTGAAAACGGAACGCACCCCGCAATCTATGGCCGAAAGCGATACATCTAAGGGAATGGGACAGCGTCATTGGACACGGGTTCAGGCGTTAAAACATCCCTTGTTCTGGTTCATGGTGCCCGCGCTTCTGGGGCCACCAGCGTTCGGTACGGCCTTCTTTTTCCAACAGGTTCCCTTTGCCGCGGCAAAGGGATGGACACATTTGGAATTGGTGGCAACATTCCCGTTTTACACGGTGTTTGCAATTATCACGACATTAGGCGCGGGTTGGATGCAGGACAGGTTTGGCACGCCAAAATTGATCCCCCTTTACCAAATCCCCGCAATCGCTGCATTTGCCATTTTCGGACTGTCGGTTGATCCATGGCATGTGATTGTTGGGCTATTTTTCATGGGGATGACATCGGGTGCGGTGGCCACATGGCAAAACGGGTTTTGGGCCGAATTTTATGGCACGCAACATTTGGGTGCACTCAAGGCGATGGCGGCGGCCATTATGGTGCTGGGATCGGCGATTGGGCCTGGATTGACGGGGTTGTTTTTGGACTTTGGTATTGGACTGTCCACCCAATACCTGTGGGTTGCAGCCTATTTTGTGGTTTCAACCGGCATTATGATGATTGGTGTACGCAGGTATCGGGATCAGGTGCCTGACGCACCGCAGGGTGTATACAATTAATGCAGTTTTCTCATTCACCTCTGATAATGCGCGGTCTGAGCCGTAGCGAAGACTAATCGCGCGTGATCCAGCCCACGCCCGTCCTGAAGGGTGGGGGCTTCCTTTCATTCAGCCTTGTTAACCGCCCACGGACGTGGTCTTAATCGTGTACATCCTACAAATTCGCAAAATATGGTGTCTGAGTTCAATTTAGAACACACGCGCCATGATGTAGGATGCACAGCCCTTGAGTGCCGCGAAATCATCTAAGACCAGATGCACAGAAAACTGTTCATTAAAGGGACCAAAGCGGCCCTTATCCCGAAAGCTATGCGCAAAGATGTCGGACGATAGATAGGGTTCAAGCGCGCGTGCAACACCGCCAATCAGGTATAATCCCCCAAAGGGTAGATTTGCCAAGGCCATGTCGCCATAGACAGAACCTGCAAAACGTGCCTGCATTTGGGCAACGCTAATCGCAGTGTCATCGCCATTGCCCGCCGCCGTCATAATCTGGGACGCAGTGCGATCCTGACGGTTGTTCAACGCATGATCCAACCGTTCTAATCCGCGCCCTGCTAAAAGATGTTCGTTTGATGCAAAACCTTCGATTGCTTGGATATGCGCGACAACCTCGGCTTGTTCTGCATTTGCAGCTGCAATGCGGGCGTGTCCAATTTCGGATGGGGGCACATATCGCCCAGCAGATGTGTGAAACACTGGGGCCGCATTAAACCCCGTACCCATGCCGATCACGATTTTCGTATCGCTTTCGCGGACCTGATGGGTTCCTGCCAAAACACAGCGCGTATCGTTTTCGTCTAACATATGCAGGGAATGGCCCTGCGCCTGCAAATCATTGATCACGCCAACCTTGGCCGATCCACTAACCGATGAAATATCACGCGCATCAATCACCCAATCCAGGTTGGTCATTTCGGCACGATCATCCGCGACGGGTCCTGCGGCCGCAACACAAACGCGATCCAATGCGCCCGCGTTCTGGTCCCCCAAATAGGTTTCAATCACGGCGGCCAAATCGGGGTAATCGGCATTTGCGTATTTTTGAACACGATCCGTCAAGAGGGTATGTCCCCGTGTCAACGCAATGCGCGTATTCGTACCGCCAATATCCAAGACTAGACACAGATCGTCTGACATACTATTCACCGTTTTTCGTGTGGTTTATGCAGGGACGGTACAAGACTCAAGCGATTAATCCATGGCGTCAAAGGTCATATCAATTTTGATCACGCTTTTGTGCAACCTGTGGCGGGGGTGGGTTGATGAATGCTAGTTTAGAATAGAATTCAACCTGTAACGGCAGAAACACATGCGCGTAATTTTCTATGTTTTAGGTATCATTTTGTCTGCGTCCACTTCTTTTGCGGACCCGCGATTTTGGCAATACGAATTTCCCGAAACGGATTTTCAAAAGACAAGCTTGGAAAGTTGGTTGGAAATTCGATCTGGCGGTGTGGGCAAGGATGGCATTCCCGCACTTGATCATGTTGACATGATCGCTGTTGCCGACGCCAATATTCCCGCCACCGAACCCGTGATCACACTTGAGCTGGTGGGGCAGGCTCCACGCGCCTATCCCCTGCGCTATATGACGTGGCATGAAATTGTAAATGACTTTGTCGGTGATGTTCCGTTTACGGTGACCTTTTGCCCGTTGTGTAATTCCGCAATTGTTTTTGATCGCCGCGTGCAGGGGCAGGTGTTGGATTTCGGGGTGACGGGGCAGTTGCGCAATTCTGATATGGTGATGTATGACCGCCAAACATTCACATGGTGGCAACAGGCCGTGGGTCAGGGCATTGTTGGCGAACTAATGGGCTTTGAATTGACTGTTTTCCCCAGCTGGATGGAAAGTTTTGGGGATTTTCAGGCTCGCAATCCCACTGGGGTTGTTATGGCGGAACCCAAATATTCCCGCCCCTATGGCAACAACCCCTATCGCGGATATGACAGCAACGCACGTCCGTTTTTGTTTAACGGTGAATTTCCACCCCACGGTATTGAACCTTTGGCACGTGTGGTGCGCGTCGGAAATCGCGCCTGGCCACTTAGCCGATTTTCAGATGGGATCAGAGAGATTAATCAGGCTGGTGTCACCCTAACCTGGGAAGGCAATCAAGCCTCAGCTTTGGATCAGACATCCATCGCAATCAGTCGCAAAATCGCCGCGATCCGCACACGGGATGATGCGGGCAACGACATCGCGCATGATGTCTTGTTCGCTTTCGCCTTCCACGCCTTTTGGCCCGATGGAGTTTGGATGTTGGAAAAATAGTCTAGGCATCACGAAGTAGATTTATTTTTCTATATTCACGTTTTGTTCTAATTACGGATTGGAGACTCAGCCAAAAAGGATTATGTGTTAATTTCTGATTAAGGAACGACCATGGCTGATTTAAAACAGATCCAAGTGCGCGGTGCGCGTGAACATAATTTGAAATCAATTGACGTTGATATTCCCCGCGACCAATTTGTGGTGATTACGGGGTTGTCGGGATCTGGGAAATCGTCATTGGCCTTTGACACGATTTACGCAGAAGGGCAGCGCCGTTATGTCGAAAGCCTGTCGGCCTATGCGCGTCAATTCCTTGATATGATGGAAAAACCCGATGTGGATCATATCAGCGGGTTAAGCCCCGCAATTTCCATTGAACAAAAAACCACATCGAAAAATCCGCGTTCAACCGTTGGTACCGTGACCGAGATTTACGATTATCTGCGTCTGTTGTTTGCCCGCGCGGGCACGCCCTTTAGCCCCGCAACCGGCCTTCCGATTGAGGCGCAGCAGGTGCAGGATATGGTGGACCGTGTCATGACGATGGGGGAGGGAACGCGCGCCCATTTGTTGGCGCCCATCGTGCGGGACAGAAAAGGGGAATACAAAAAAGAATTCCTGGAACTGCGCAAACAGGGGTTTCAGCGCGTCAAGGTGGATGGCGAATATTACGAATTGGACGAACCACCAACACTGGACAAAAAATTCCGACACGACATCGACGTTGTGGTGGATCGTCTTGTGGTGCGTGAGGGGATGGAAACACGCCTTGCCGATAGTTTTCGCACCGCTCTTGACCTTGCGGATGGCATCGCAATTTTGGAAACTGTTCCGCGCGAAGGGGACCCAGAGCGGATCACGTTTTCCGAAAATTTCGCCTGTCCTGTCAGTGGTTTTACGATCCCTGAAATTGAACCGCGGCTGTTTTCATTTAACGCCCCCTTTGGGGCTTGCCCCGACTGTGATGGGTTGGGAGTTGAATTGTATTTCGACGAACGCCTTGTTGTCCCCGACCAGATGTTGAAAATATCCGATGGGGCGCTTGCCCCATGGCGCAAAGGCAAAAGTCCCTATTTTCTTCAGACAATTGAAGCCATCGCCAAACATTACCAGTTTGATCAAAATACCCGTTGGAAGGACCTGCCCAAGAAAGTGCAACAGGTATTCCTTTACGGATCAGGAGATGAGGAAATCAAATTCCGCTATGACGAAGGGGGGCGGATTTATCAGGTGTCGCGCACCTTTGAAGGGGTTATTCCCAACATGGAACGGCGTTATCGCGAAACCGATAGCAATTGGATCAGAGAAGAGTTTGAAAATTACCAAAACAACCGCGCCTGCGGCAGTTGTGGTGGCTATCGTCTGCGCCCCGAGGCATTAGCCGTTAAAATTGCGGGCATCCACGTGGGCCAAGTGGTGCAGATGTCGATTAAAGAGGCCTATGAATGGTGCGCGTCGGTTCCTGAGCATCTGACCAATCAGAAAAACGAAATCGCCCGCGCGATCCTTAAGGAAATTCGCGAACGTTTGGGATTTTTGAACAATGTTGGATTGGAATATCTGACGCTCTCGCGCAATGCGGGTACGCTGTCAGGTGGAGAAAGCCAGCGGATCAGATTGGCCAGTCAGATTGGATCTGGTTTGACAGGTGTTCTTTATGTTTTGGACGAACCTTCCATCGGATTGCATCAGCGTGACAATGATCGCCTGCTGGGCACATTGAAGAACCTGCGTGATCAGGGAAATACTGTGATCGTTGTCGAACATGATGAAGAGGCCATTCGAGAGGCCGATTATGTTTATGACATCGGCCCAGGTGCAGGTGTGCATGGTGGACAGGTTGTGGCGCATGGAACGCCTGCAGAAATCACCGCACATGAAACATCAATCACAGGGCAATATTTATCAGGCGTTCGCGAAATTTCTGTGCCCCTTGATCGCCGTGCGGGGAACGGCAAAACCCTGACCGTTGTGAATGCGCATGGCAATAACCTGAAAAACCTGACGGTTGATTTTCCCCTTGGGAAATTCGTTTGCGTAACGGGTGTATCAGGTGGTGGGAAATCCACATTAACGATTGAGACATTGTTCAAAACGGCCTCAATGCGGTTGAACGGCGCAAAACAAACGCCCGCCCCCTGTGACACGGTTAAGGGGTTGGAGCATCTGGATAAGGTGATTGATATTGACCAACGTCCCATCGGGCGCACACCGCGCTCAAACCCGGCAACCTATACAGGGGCCTTTACACCCATCCGCGATTGGTTTGCAGGCCTACCAGAGGCCAAGACGCGCGGATATAAACCAGGGCGTTTCTCCTTTAACGTCAAAGGTGGACGGTGTGAGGCCTGTCAGGGTGATGGTGTCATCAAAATTGAAATGCACTTTTTACCCGATGTCTATGTGACATGCGAAACCTGTAACGGTGCGCGCTATAATCGCGAAACCTTGGAAATTAAGTTCAAGGGCAAATCCATCGCTGATGTTTTGGATATGACGGTCGAAGATGCACAAGAGTTTTTCCAAGCGGTTCCCTCGATCCGCGAAAAAATGGATGCATTGATGCGCGTCGGCTTGGGCTATATCAAGGTCGGTCAACAGGCGACAACCCTCTCAGGAGGCGAGGCACAGCGTGTGAAACTGTCCAAAGAACTGGCAAAACGATCAACGGGGCGTACGCTTTATATTTTGGACGAACCAACGACAGGTCTGCATTTTGAGGATGTGCGCAAACTGCTTGAGGTGCTGCACGAATTGGTCGAACAGGGCAATACGGTGATTGTGATTGAACACAATTTGGACGTGGTTAAAACCGCCGACTGGATCATTGATATCGGCCCAGAGGGCGGGGATGGCGGCGGCACAGTTGTCGCCTGTGGCACACCAGAAGAGGTAGCAGAGGTGCGCGAAAGCCATACTGGCCATTACCTGAAACCGATGCTGGACGTAAAACGCACCGCGGCAGAGTGAATATAGTGATTTCAGGTTAACGTAAAAATGTTACACTCGGCGGCATCGCCGGGCAGCGCCTGCCTGCCCCCCGGCAGGCGCTTAAGCCCTCACAAAACCTGCAAACTCTTCATTTTTGTCCGGAGCGCTCGCATTATGAACGGTAACGCCCTTGCGCCTACCCAGGCAGCCGCTCCCCTCATTTCACCAAGAGCAGGCTATCAGCACTACTTCTCTGGGATCAATCCACGTGGACTAAACCGCAGAACCAGCAACAATACCAACCCCATGGTCAGCAAACGCATATAGGCGACGCTTTCCATCATATGGAGGCGCAAGGCGTTGTCTTCGGCCATACCTGCGGTGAGGAGGGTGACAAGATATTGGCTCATCGGTTCAACCTGAACCCACAGGAACCAAATCAGGAACCCGCCCAGCACCGCGCCAAAGTTGTTGCCCGATCCGCCAACAATCACCATGACCCAGATCAGAAAGGTAAAGCGCAGAGGTTGATAGCTGCCCGGTGTCAATTGACCGTCCAGCGTTGTCATCATGGCGCCCGCAATCCCACAAATCGCAGATCCCAGAATGAAAATCTGTAAATGGCGGTTTGTTACATTTTTACCCATTGCGGCGGCGGCTGTTTCATTGTCACGAATGGCCCGCATCATGCGGCCCCATGGGCTTTTCAAGGACAGTTGCACCATAACCAACAGAATGATCAGCACGACAGAAAACAAAAGCGCATAGTTGAGTTTCACAAACAGTGCGGATGCCGTAACAGGATCAATGCCCAGACCGCTGGCGCGTTCGATGAATTGTGCACTTTCTTGAAGGTCGATTTCCTTGGGCACGGGGCGGTCCAAACCAATCACGTTTTTCACGCCACGCGCCAACCAATCCTCGTTTTTCAGGATAGCGATGATAATCTCGGAAATGCCCAATGTTGCAATCGCCAAATAGTCGGAGCGCAGCCCCAAAGCCGCCTTGCCAATGATCCACGCTGCTCCCGCTGCAAACAGGCCGCCAATAGGCCAGGCCAAGATGATGGGAAGGCCCAGACCCCCAAGGTTTCCTTGCAATGCAGGGTTTATCGATTCCACGGCTTGAACGGCAGGATCGAGCAGGGCGCGATATAGGAAAAAGCCAAGGCCAAGTATCGATACCATGGCAATAACACGGGGGCGGGTTGCCGTGATGCGGCGATAGGCGATGGTTGTGGCGCCGATGATACCTGCACCAACTGCCAATGCAAATAGGATGCGCAAACCGCCGGCACTCCATGCCTCGGACACAGGGTCGGTTGAAACCAAAACCGCGGCCAATCCACCAAGGGCGACAAAGCCCATGACACCAACATTAAACAGGCCCGCAAAGCCCCACTGTAGGTTGACGCCAAGCGCCATGACCGCGCTGATCAATCCCATGTTCAGGATCAAAAGCGCGCTGTTCCAGCTTTGCACCATGCCCGTGATGATAATCAATGCGGCGATTGCGACGAAGTAAAGGATATTTCGTGTCTGATCCATTAGTACGCCTTTCCTTTGAACAGGCCTGTGGGTCTAAACAAAAGGACAACAATCAAAATCATAAAGCTAACGGCGAATTTGTATTCGGTTGATAGCAGTTGCATCAATGTGCTGGGTTCCAAGGATTCTGGCATCCAGTATTTCAACACCTTTTTCCACGCATAGGTGATCATCACCTCGGAATAGGCCACCACAAATCCGCCTGCGATTGCGCCCAGTGGGTTACCCAAACCGCCCACAATCGCGCTGGCAAAGATGGGCAGCAGCAATTGGAAATAGGTGAAGGGTTTGAACGATTTATCAAGCCCGTACAAAACCCCCGCAATCGTGGCCAATGCGGCAACGATGATCCATATCACCGCGACCACGCGTTCTGGATTGATCCCTGACAGCAATGCCAAATCTTCGTTATCGGCATAGGCCCGCATGGATTTACCCGTGCGGGTTTTGTTCAAAAACCAGAAAAGTGCAATCACAACAATCAGCGCTGTGATCACCGTGATCCCTTGGGTCGTTTTCAATGCCATACCTTCGCGCAGGCCCGTTGCCGCCTTAAATTCACGTACGGAAAAGATGAAACGTTCCCCGTCGGAAAAACGTTGGTCATCCACACCGATAATAATGCGGACAACCCCGTTCATCACGAACATCACACCCATCGAAACGATGACCAAAATCACAGGTTTCGCCTTTTGTGCGCGATAGAATTGATACACCCCGCGATCTGTCATCAAAACCAGTGCCGCCGTCGCCGCAATACCAAGGGGCAGGGCCAAAAGTGCTGTGGGAAGGGGACCAAATGATATGCCCATAGATTGGAACCACCATGTCACCAAAACCGTGATCATCGTGCCAAAGGCCATGGTGTCCCCATGGGCAAAGTTGGAAAAACGCAAAATCCCATAGATTAATGTGACCCCAAGCGCCCCAAGTGCCAACTGTGCACCATAGGCGGTGGCGGGGATCAAAACAAAGTTCAATAAAACAACAAGACCGTTGATAAAATCCATGCCCCTTAGCCCCCCAAAAACGATTTGAGCACTTCGGGATCGGCCAATAACTCTTGGCCAGATCCGGTATAGGCATTGCGCCCCTGAACCAAGACATACCCACGATCGGCAATTTCCAATGCCTGACGCGCGTTTTGTTCCACCATCAAGATTGGTATGCCCGTGCGTGCCACCTCGATGATGCGATCGAAAAGTTCATCCATGACAATGGGGCTGACACCCGCTGTGGGTTCATCCAGCATCAATACCTTGGGTTTCGTCATCAGGGCGCGGCCCACGGCCACCTGTTGGCGTTGCCCCCCCGAAAGTTCGCCCGCCGCCTGATGGCGTTTGTCCCGCAGGATTGGAAACAGATCATAAACCTGTTCCATGGTTTCGCGGATGTCGTCACGGCGGATAAAGGCGCCCATTTCCAAATTTTCTTCAACACTCATCGAGGTAAAGATATTCTGCGTCTGTGGCACAAATCCCATGCCCTTGACCACACGCTCTTGGGGGGTCAGGTGCGTAATATCTTCGCCGTCCAATCGCACGGATCCCTCGCGCAGGTTCAGCATGCCGAAAACGGCCTTCATTCCTGTGGACTTTCCTGCCCCATTGGGTCCAACGATTACAGCGATCTGACCTGGGTCAACCGCAATCGTGCATGAATGCAAAATATCAGGGCCAGCGCCATAACCGCCCGTCATTGCATCCCCGATTAAAAATGGCTCTGCCATAATGTGTTCCGTACCTTATGCTGATGCCGCGGCATCAGTTGACTTTTTGTTTTTCAAACCTGTGCCTAAATAGGCTTCGATCACCTGTTCATTGGCCTTGATTTCATCCAATGTCCCTTCGGTCAGTACTTTGCCCTCGGCCATACAAATAACAGGATCGCAGAGGCGACCAATGAAATCCATGTCATGTTCAATCACGACAAAGGTGTAGCCACGTTCTTGGTTCAGGCGAATGATTGCATCCCCGATGGTATTCAGCAGGGTTCGGTTCACGCCTGCGCCGACTTCGTCCAAAAAGACGATTTTCGCATCGACCATCATGGTGCGGCCCAATTCCAACAGCTTTTTCTGACCCCCTGAAACCTGACCCGCCTTGTGATCGGCCAGATGCAAAATTGTGAGGAACTCTAAAACTTCATCCGCTTTGGCGCGTAATGCACGTTCTTCGTCTGCGATGCGCTTGCGTCCAAACCATGTGTTCCACAGAGTTTCTCCAGATTGTCCTGCGGGCACCATCATCAGGTTTTCGCGACAACTCATTGACGAAAATTCATGTGCAATCTGAAATGTGCGTAGCAACCCTTTGTGAAATAAGTCATGCGGCGGCAGTCCTGTGATATCCTCACCATCCATGGTAACCCGCCCGGATGTGGGGCCAAGGACACCTGCGACCACATTGAATAGGGTGGTTTTACCAGCACCATTTGGGCCAATCAGCCCCGTTATGGATCCCTTTTCAATTTCAAGCGAGGCACCGTCCACCGCATGAAACCCACCAAAGGTTTTCCGAAGGTTTTCAACCTTAATCATCTGTAACTTCTTTTGGATCGTCGTTTACAAAAACAGCCCGAGCCATAGCCCGGGCTGAATAAAGATATGGCGAGAAATTAGCGGTACTTCACAGTTGTCATTTTACCGCCTTCAAAGACGATTTGACGGTAGCTACCTGAAGATTCACCTGGTCCGATCAGCTCGACCGCGGATGCACCGACATAGTCGATGTCGCCGCCATTGGCCAAAATTTCCAAACCTTTTGCCAATTCACCTGGGTAGATTTTTTCACCCGGTGCGTTTGCAACATCCATGACTTTGCCTTTGTAGTCGGCTGGATTGTCTGAACCTGCTGCCTGCATCGCCAACATGATCAATGCTGCTGCGTCATAGCTTTCTGCAACAAAGACAGATGAACCGTCAAACGCGTCACCGATTAGGTCAACCAACTGGCTTGCGCCTGGGCTATCTGTGCCAGGTGCCTGACCTGTTGTGCCGTCGATTTCAGAACCGAAATCTGTTTCCAATGACCCACCGATCATGCCGTCTGGTAGGTGGAACATATCAAACGCGCCGCTGTCCAATGACGCACGGATGATGCCCGCGCCGCCACCTGTGTTATAGCCTGCAACAACCAAACGGTCGCCGCCTGCCGCTGCAAGTGCTGCAACCTCGGCTGAATAGTCTGCTTTTTCGTCTTCATGCGCAGCTGAGATTGTGATTGTGCCGCCCATGGATTTGAACGCCTCTTCAAAGCTTGTTGCCAAGCCTTTGCCGTAGTCGTTGTTCACGTATGTAAGGGCAACTTCTGTTGATCCCATTTCCATTAGGGATTCTGCCATGACAACGCCCTGACGTGCGTCAGATGGCGCTGTACGGAAGAACAGACCGTTGTCTTCTGCTGATGATAGGCCTGGTGATGTCGCTGATGGCGAAATCATGACCATGCCGTTTGCCAATGCAACGTTTGCAAGGATCGCACCTGTGACACCAGAACAGTCTGCGCCCATGATGCCTGATACGCCGTCAGATGTGATCAAACGTTCTGCTGCGGCTGTTGCTGCGGCGGCATCAATACATGTGCTGTCTGCGCGGACTGGTGCAACAGTTTTGCCGCCCAAGAACGCGCCAGAGCCTGACACCTCTGCCATTGCGAACTCAGCGCCATCTGCCATTGCAGGTGTCAACGCTTCGATCGGGCCAGTAAAGCCCAAGATTACACCGATTTTCACTTCGCCGTGGCCACCGGCAAACGCAGTGCCCGCAACCAAAGCAGAAGCCGCTGTTGCCATTAGAAATTTTTTCATAGTTCTCTCCCAAAGTTTGGACAGTGTCCTGCCCACAGTTTAGATTCACTTTCCAGTATTTGAAAAGGGAATATTTTTGATCGAAACAGTGTGTTTAGATCGAAAGTCTTTGTGCGTGACTGCCCCGTTCCCGATAAGGTGTGGTTTCATAATGCGCGCGGTAGCATTTGGAAAAATGTGAGGGTGAGGCAAAACCACAGGCTAATGCGACATTGATCACACTCATATCCGTTTGCATCAACAGGTTACGCGCCTTTTGCAGGCGTAATTCCATGTAATAGCGTTTAGGTGATCGGTTCAGATAGCGGCGGAATAAACGCTCTAACTGGCGTGTGGACATGCCGACATCTTTGGCCAAAACCGCGGGCGAAATCGGCTCTTCAATATTCTGTTCCATCATCTGGATGACTTGGCTTAGTTTTGGGTGACGCACACCGATGCGGGTTGGAACGGACAGGCGTTGGGTATCTTGGTCTGTGCGGATCGAGCTATAGATCATTTGATCCGCGACCGCGTTCGCCATTTCTTCGCCGTGCTTGTCGGCAATCATCTTCAACATCAAATCGATGGACGATGTTCCACCCGCGGTGGTCAAACGGTTGCCATCCGTGATGAAGACCGATTTTGTTAGATCGACTTCCAAAAATTCTTCGGCAAAGCTGTCCTGATTTTCCCAGTGAATTGTGGCCCGCTTTCCGTCTAGCAACCCTGCTTTGGCCATCGGATAGGCCGCCGTACACAACCCCCCGATGGTTAGCCCGCGCCGCGCCTCGCGTCGTAGCCAATTCAACACCTTCTTGGTAGTGGCCATTTGAATGTCCACACCACCGCACAGGATCATCACGTCATCGCGGCGTAATTCACACAGGTCATCATCCAGTGAGAATGTGGTGCCCGCCGAACATTGAACCGTTTCGCCACCCTCGCCAATAAAGATCCATTCATAGGCCGTGCGTCCCAACATGCGGTTGGCTATCCGCAAGGCGTCCAATGCAGAAGCAAAGGAAAGCAGCGTAAAGTTATCAAGTAAAACAAAGACAAACCGCTCGGGCGCGTCTTCGTTTTTTGGGCGCAAGGTGGTTGAGGCCATAGGTCGCATTACACGCAAATTTCCGATTCT
>JAKMGV010000259.1 GCA_022424725.1 Paracoccaceae bacterium | reverse complement strand
AAGGGGTAAGGGGTAAGATGTGGAAGTATCTATTTTTGTGCTTTGTCATGTTGGGCTGGGCGTTTTTTGAACTAAGTGGCGGTCAGGATTTTCAACCCGTATTGGCAAGGTCGGTTGCTGAAAATGTGGCACCAACGGGTGATGTCGACCCAATTGATCGATCATTTGATCGAGAAGAGGTCGCGCGAGCCGCAACAAACGCTTTGCGCAGTATTGAGTTTGATGATCACGCAGAGGCTGCGTCACATGTCAATGTTCCAACGGATGCCACTTTGTGGAAAGTCAGCGCTGATACAGCAACAAGCGCGATTATCGAAAATATTTTGGATGATATGGTGCCCGTTGTTGCTGCAGCGGTATCAAGCGACGAAAACCTTTATTCTGTATCGGTCAATCGGGCGAATATGCGCAATGGGCCAAGCACGCCAACGGTGTCATTGCGAAGTTGGAGTGCGGCACCGCGGTTCTGCTGTTGCCCAGTTCATCTGGATCATGGGTGAAATTGCGCGTCGTGAAACAAATCGGGTTGGTTGGATTTCCAAGAAACTGTTGGAAAAAGCTGACTAGTCAAACCGTCGAAAATCCCCCATGTTAACGCAAAATTTGGGGATGACAGCATGACAAAAACGGTTTTGATGACGGGGTGTTCCTCGGGTATCGGGTATGACGCGGCGCATGGCATGGCCGCACGCGGTTGGCGTGTCTTTGCGACCTGTCGACAAGAAGAAGATTGCGCACGCCTGCGAGACGAGGGATTAGAGAGCTTCTCACTTGATTATGAGGATGAGAATAGCCTTCGCAAAGCGGTGGCAGAAACTTTGAGGCGTACTGGCGGGACGCTTGATGCGCTTTATAACAACGGGGCCTATGCCATTCCTGGCGCGGTTGAAGATTTGCCACGCGATGCATTGCGCGCGATTTATGAGGCGAATTTGTTTGGCTATCACGACCTGACGCGCTTGATCATCCCGGTTATGCGGGCGCAGGGCCACGGGCGGATTGTGAATTGTTCGTCTGTGTTGGGGTTCACACCCATGAAATGGCGCGGGGCCTATGTGTCCACAAAATTCGCGTTAGAGGGTCTGACCCAAACGCTGCGGTTGGAAATGCGGGATACGCCCATTCATGTGAGTTTGATCCAGCCTGGACCAATCACATCGGACATTCGACAAAATTCGATTCCCCATTTTGAAAAATGGATTGATTGGCGGGGATCGGCGCGTGCAGATCAATATGAAAATACATTGATAAAGAGACTTTATGAAAGCCGTGGCCCAGATCGTTTTGAGCTTCCTGCGGATGCAGTGACAATCAAATTGGCACATGCGCTAGAGTCGAAAAGGCCGCGTTACAATTATTATGTAACACGCCCAACGTATATGATGGCGGCACTAAAACGCGTGTTCCCTGCGCGCCTGTTTGAATGGGTTGTCGCGAAGGGGTAGTGCCATTTCAAATTTTTTCTGGATCGGCATTCGCTTTTGCGCAGAAGACCGCTAGATACACGCATAAATACGAAGGAGTAATGACATGGCTGGCGATCCGCTATTCATATTGGTGGTACTGTCGATGGCTGCGGTTGCGGTTATCTTGATTATTGGCATCGGTGGCTTTGGCCGTGGTGGTGAGTTCAACCGCAAATATGCAAACAAGTTGATGCAACTTCGCATTGCTGCGCAATTCGTTGCGGTGTTGATTATTCTGGCGTTTGTTTACTTTACCTCTGGGGGCTAAATCGTGGTTGTTCTGAATAAAATTTATACCAAAACGGGGGATGCGGGGGAAACCGCGCTGGGGAATGGATCACGTGTTGCAAAACATTCGCTTCGTGTGACCGCCTATGGAACCACGGACGAATTAAACGCCACCGTTGGAATGGCGCGCTTGGACGCAGAGGGTGAGTTGGACAAACTTTTGTCGCTTATTCAAAACGATCTTTTTGATTTAGGTGCTGATTTATGTCGTCCAGAAATGGAAAACGATAAGGACGCAGAATATCCACCCCTGCGGATTATCGATGCGCAGGTGGATCGTCTTGAATCGGAAATTGACGTCATGAACGATAAATTGGAACCCCTTCGCAGTTTTATTCTACCGGGCGGATCGGCGTTGGCGGCCAAACTACACGTTTGTCGTACAGTTGCACGGCGCGCAGAACGTTTGTGCGTTGAGTTGGCCACAATGGAAGAGATCAATCCTGCCGCCGTGAAATATCTTAACCGTCTGTCTGACTGGTTTTTTGTGGCGGGTCGGATTGCCAATAATAACGGCCTTGATGACGTACTTTGGGTGCCTGGCGCGAACCGTTAGCGCAATAATATTGCGGAACGCGACGTTCTTTTGCAAAGGCGTGACGATTTTGCCCTATTACACAGCTGAACAAACCTATATCTAAAGCGGCGAAGCGAGTGATGACTCGGGAATTTTGTCGTTAAGGAGACCTATGATCATGAAGGTACTTGTGCCTGTCAAGCGCGTGATCGACTACAACGTGAAGGTTCGTGTAAAAGCGGATGGTTCAGGTGTCGATCTGGCGAACGTTAAGATGTCAATGAACCCATTTGACGAAATCGCAGTGGAAGAAGCCATTCGCCTGAAAGAAAAAGGTTTGGCAGAAGAGGTTGTGGTAGTTTCAATTGGTGTTGAAAAATCACAAGAAACACTGCGCACCGCATTGGCGATGGGTGCAGACCGCGCGATCTTGGTCACAGCGACAGACGATGTTCACAATGACATCGAGCCATTGGCCGTTGCGAAAATCCTGAAAGCGATTGTGGATGAAGAGCAGCCAGGTCTTGTT
>JAKMGV010000086.1 GCA_022424725.1 Paracoccaceae bacterium | reverse complement strand
TGGCAACTGTCGATTTGAACGCCGATATGGGCGAAAGCTATGGTCCATGGAAAATGGGCAATGATGACATTTTGCTGGATATCGTAACCTCTGCCAATATCGCGTGTGGATTTCATGCGGGCGATCCCAACATCATGTTAAGCACCATGAAGATGGCCGCGGAAAAAGATGTGGGCATTGGCGCACACCCTGGTTTTCACGACATCGAGGGGTTTGGCCGCAATCGTTTGTCCATTCCAATCGGCACCTTGCAAAACCAGGTGCGCTATCAGGTGGGTGCGGCGCTGGGCATGGCGCGCGCGGCGGGAACGACAATACGGCACATCAAATTGCATGGGGCCATGTCCAACATGGCGTCAGAAGATACTGACATGGCCTATGCCCTATATGATGCCGCCCTGTCGGTCGCGCCAGAGGCGACAATTATGGTGCTGGCAGCCACAGCGCACCAAGAGGCTGCAGAAAAATTGGGATGCAACTGGGTTGGCGAAATTTTTGCCGATCGCGCGTACAACGATGATGCAACGCTGGTTGATCGTCGCCTGCCGGGTGCCGTAATCCATGATGCTGCAATCGCAGGGCCGCGCATCGCCGATATGGTCGAGGCGGGTGCGATCATCACCCAATCTGGGAAACATATACCGACGAAAATTGACACCATCTGCTTACATGGGGATACGCCCGAGGCGATTGAAATTGCGAAATCAACGCGTCAGGCCTTACGTGATCGTGGGATTCGGCTGGAAAAATTTTCTGTTTAACACCAGGTGACAAACATTTGGTGTTTCCCAAACAAAAATTCTGACAGAGTTACAGATCGTTTTCTTGACACGAGCACATCACCCAAGGTTGGATGATCAGAATTAGTGGTCGTGCCGAATATGTGCGCTATTATCCTACAGAGCTTATTAAATCCCGTGAATTTGGGCTTGCAAGCCAAGAACCGGTAAAATAAGTTTTTACAATATGCTAAACATTGGGAGATGTTAGCAATTAATGCAAAACAGTGAGGAGTTGACTTGCATGGAACGTCGTAAATTTTTAACAGGTGCAGCGGTTGGTGCGGGCGCAGCAGCGCTTGCTTCACCAGCAATCTCAGGCGGTCATACTAAAGTGATGACGGTCGTTTCAACGTGGCCACGAGATTTCCCGGGCTTGGGTATTTCTGCACAACGTTTTTGTCAACGTGTGAATGAAATTTCTGGAGGCGCGATAACAACAGAATACTTCGCTGCAGGCGAGCGCGTAGGTGCGTTTGACTCATTCGATGAAGTATCGTCAGGTAACGCTCACGCATACATCGGCGCAGACTATTACTGGACAGGTAAGCACGCGGGTTTCGCATATTTCACATCTGTGCCATTCGGCATGACCACACAAGAATGGACAGCTTGGATCAAGTTCGGTGGCGGTCAAGAGCTGTGGGACGAACTATCAGGCGAATTCGGACTGAAGAAGCTTCCAGTTGGTTCAACAGGTACGCAAGCCGGCGGTTGGTTCAACAAAGAAATCGAAAGCCCAGATGACTTTAAAGGCCTAAAAATGCGTATGCCAGGCCTAGGTGGTCAGGTTATCACGAAAATGGGCGCATCGTCTGTTTCACTTCCTGGTGGTCAGATTTATGAAAACCTTGTTTCTGGCGCAATCGAAGCGACAGAATGGGTTGGTCCATACAATGATTACTTCATGAAGTTTTACGAAGCGGCGAAATACTACTACACAGGTGGTATGCACGAGCCAGGTGGTGGTTTGGCACTCGGTTTGAATGCTGAATGGTGGGGAAGTTTGTCAGACACGGAGCGTGCAATCATTACTGCAGCAGCGAATGAAGAACATGCAGCAGCTCACGACGAAGCGATGGCCAAAAACGGCGAGTACCTTCAGAAACTGATCGATGAGCAAGGCGTTCAAGTACGCGCATTCAACGAAGATGTGTGGGATGGATTTGCCGAAGCTGCAGAAGAAGTCTTCGAAGAAACACGCGCTCACTCTGCAATGGCAGCGAAAATTGACGACAATTTTCAGGCAAAACTTCGTGAAATCGGCGGCTCGATTGCTTCGTTCGAAGGACAGTTTGTTACTCAGCGTAACCGTATCTTGGGTCTTGGTTAAGACTTCAGGTCAACACAATATAGGGGTCCCCTTGGGGGCCCCTTTTTCATAACCCGCATAGGGTTATCACCTTTTGTTCTAAACAAGGAAATCTTGAAATGGCGCAGTCTACGCATACGCCAGAAGTCCCAAAATATGGTCAACCCGCGCCCATCGCGCGCCTGTTTGGTTGGTTCATGATTGCGGCACTGGGTGCATTTTTGATCAACAACGTTTTGATTGTAGCTTATGAAATGCCAACGGCCACGGCGTTTTTATCTGATGGTTTCAGCCTGAATGGCATGGTCACGCCAGCGGTTTATTTGATCGCGTTTATCATCGCGACCTATCATGTTTTGACGAACCCAGATAATGCCTTGCGCTATGATGCGGCCAAACTTCATCGGTTTAACACCTTTTTAGTACGCGCAATGTTCTGGTCGGTTTTCTTTGTTGGATTGGCAGATGCCATTGTGGCGTTCATGCGTGTTGAAAATATCTTTGTTGCGTGGCTAGGCGAGGAACAGGCCCGTGCGTTTGGACGCAGTGCATTTGTTGCCCCCTACGTGCACATGCCAATGATCGCCCTTGGGATTTTTGTCGCGATGTTTACGCGCACGCTAGGGTTCACATGGCTTGCGTTGTTGATTGTCGCGGCCGAACTATTGATCGTTCTGTCGCGCTTTATCTTTTCATACGAACAGGCCTTTATGGGCGATTTGGTGCGCTATTGGTACGCCGCCCTGTTCCTATTTGCCTCAGCCTACACATTATATGAGGAGGGTCACGTGCGCGTTGACCTGATTTATGCAGGCCTGAACAACCGTAAAAAAGGATCCGTAAACGCAATCGGAACCGTTTTATGTGGCCTAACAACAGCATGGGTCATCCTAATCGTTGGCATGGCGGGCAAAACATCCATGATCAACGCTCCCATCCGCACGTTTGAGGTCAGCCAAGCAGGGTTTGCAGGCATGTACATCAAATACCAAATGGCCGTGTTTATCGGTGTGTTTGCAATCACCATGCTGATCCAATTCGTCAGCTATTATTTCGATGCAGTCGCCGATCGTCGTGATGAACCCGGCCGCCGCGAAATTTCACCTGTTTCTCACTGAGGTCTATGATGGAATTATTCTTTCTACTCGTCCTAATTCTGATCATGGCAACGGCACTTGGCTCGGGCTATCCCGTGGCCTTTGCGCTTCCGGGTGCTGCGATCCTAACAATCACACTTGCTGCGATTGCTGGCTTCTTCGCCGCCGGTGACTCATCTGCTTATTTCCACTCAGGTGGTCCATATGAATGGCTCTCAGCCGGGGTATTGAACCTCAGGGGGGTCTATTGGGAGGTCGAACGCGACACCCTAATCGCCATTCCGTTGTTCATCTTCATGGGCATTATGCTTCAGCGTTCAAAAATCGCAGAGGACCTGTTGGTGACTATGGCGCAATTGTTTGGCCCAGTTCCTGGTGGTTTGGGCATCTCCGTTGTTTTCGTGGGTGCCTTGTTGGCCGCTACAACGGGGATTGTTGGAGCCACTGTTGTTGCAATGGGCATGATTTCACTGCCTGCGATGCTGCGCAACAAATATTCTCCGTCCCTTGCGACAGGGACAATTGCGGCATCGGGCACATTGGGTCAGATCATTCCGCCGTCGATCGTTTTGATCATTCTGGCCGACCAATTGGCCTCTGCCACGGACCAAGCCTCAACTGCGCGGAAGGCACTTTATAAAGAATCCACAGGCGAACTTCAGATGCCGTCAGTCTTTGATGTTGGTTCAACATCGGCGGGTGAAATGTTCCTTGGCGCTTTTGTACCTGGCCTGTTGCTGGTCGGGATTTACATGATATACATTCTTGGCTTTGCGCTTTTAAAACCCTCTGCAGCCCCTGCGGTTCCGTATGAGGGGACTTATGATCGCAAATTCTTTGGCAAGGTGTTGTTGACGCTTGTGCCACCCCTTGCGCTGATCTTCTTGGTATTGGGATCAATCATTTCGGGGATCGCAACTGTGAACCAGGCCGGCGCAATTGGTGCCGCCGGTGCATTGATCATGGCAGGCTATCGGCTTGAGGGGAACCACAGGTTCGTCTTTGGCCCTGCCCTATCATCGATTTTGGGTGTGATTGTCGCGGCCTTTGCCCTGTCCAACTATGATATGAACGTCAAGGCAGCCACAACGCCCGAAGATTTCCAAGGTATCTGGATCGGCGCATTGGGCACAGCACTGATCGTGATCGGCGTTGTTTGGTCAGGCTATCGCGCGCTTAAGATCGAAGACACGCTAAACGGCGTGATGATGGAAACCGCCAAAACAACGGCATTGGTTTTCGTGATCCTGTTGGGTGCGGCCATGCTAACCGCCGCCTTCCGCGCCTTTGGTGGTGAAGAATTGGTACGTGAATTCCTTGTGTCGCTACCTGGTGGGTTCTGGATGCAGTTCGTCATCGTTATGTTGGTGATCTTTATCCTTGGCTTCTTCCTCGACTTCATCGAAATCGCGGTTGTGGTTGTGCCAATTGTGGCCCCCATTTTGTTGGCAGATCCATCTGCAAACATCACCGCAGTGTGGTTGGGTGTGATGATTGGTTTAAACATTCAGACATCCTTCCTGACACCACCGTTTGGATTTGCGCTGTTCTACTTGCGCGGCGTGGCACCAGCGGTTGTGAAAACAATTCAAATGTATCGCGGCGTTGTGGCCTTTATCACATTGCAGTTGATTGCATTGGTCATCGTGGGCCTCTATCCGCCATTGGTGAACTATCTGCCCAACCGCTCTAGCCTATTGTCAGAGGCGGCACCGCCCCCGCGTAACCCGCGATTGCAGTTCTGCTTGGATCAATTCGTCACTGATGCGATTGCTGCGGATCAGGGTGCGACCATGGCGGCGATCAATTCTGCAAAAACCATCAATGTAGATGGCATGCCAAAATTCATCGGCAAATCGATCGAGGGTTCAACCGAGTCCGCAGAAGATGCGATGGCCGCATTGGCAAGCATACAAACCGCAGCGGACGCCGTTAAGGATGCCGAAGCGGGATATCGCCCGCAGCTGACATTGGTGCGCGGTTTGGAAAAACAAATCCGCAACATCGCAGAGCATCGCGATAAACTGGCAAAGCAAGCCAGCCGCATGAACGCGGACAATCCAGAGCGTGCCGAAATCGAAGCAGAAGTCGCACACATGTCAGATGAAATCGCAGCATTGGAGTCACAAATTCCAGACAGCTGGGACGCAGCACATGACACGTTCAAAAAGCTGACCGACGCAGAATCCAATGCGCGCAATTCCTATCGCCGCTCTGGTGATACAGCATGGGACGATGCCGCCATCATCTTGGCCGCATTGGATGCAACCCCTGCATTCATCGCACTGGAAAGTGATCTGAACGCATTGCGTCCTGTTTTGGAAACCGCCGATTTCGAAGTTGCCGAAGATGCGGCCAAAGCGCTGGAACGTTCATTCCGCGATTTGGAAGGCGCGGATGATGTCAAAAAGGCACTTGGTAAGGCGAAAAAGGCAATGAGCAAACGCAAGAAAGATCGTGAGACTGCTTTGAACGAATACGAAAAAGCGCTTGCGGCCTATGCGGATCAACTGGTCTGGCGTGCTGCTGCCGAAACGCAGGTGCGCCCAGGTGTTGAAGCCTATCTGAATGCGATCAAGGGCAACATTGGTGCGCGTTCGCAAGAGGATCTGACACGAGAACAGGCGCTGTTTCTTGCGACCTGTACATCACACCACAAGGATCTATCGCTGAACTTCTAAGGCGATACGGATCATCAGAATAAAGGGCGGCCCATGGGTCGCCCTTTTTTCAGTGCCAAGTCACTGTTTGCCGCATGGCTCTCTTGATTTCATCCAAAAATTCTATAAATCTCAGGAACCACTTTGTGATGAGCGTTGAATGATCCAGTATTCCTTAAAATGTGAAAACGATCACAGTTTTGATAGCTGGTTCGCCTCGGCGGATGCCTATGATAAATTGGCCGACAATGGCATGGTGTCTTGTGCGGTTTGCGGCTCAACCAAGGTCGGCAAAGCGATCATGGCCCCGCGCGTGCGCACCACCAAGGGGAAAGAGGCGCCAGCAGCCCCAACATTGCCCACCGAAAAATCCGCCGCAGAACAGGCCATGGCGGAAATGCGTGCACAGGTGGAACAAAATTCAGAATTCGTAGGAACAAATTTCGCCACAGAAGCACGTTCGATGCATTTGGGGGACGCCCCCGAACGCGCCATTTATGGCGAGGCAAAACCAGAAGAAGCCAAATCCCTGATCGAAGATGGCATACCCGTCACCCCCCTGCCCTTTATGCCGACGCGCAAATCGAACTGACGTCATCCTGCGTGAATTGGGCGCAACGGGCCAAATTAGCGCCACTTGCCCTTGTATTGCTGTGACGTTGCGCATAAACCCCCCACAACTTTGATCAAAGGGAAAGTTATGCCCGTACTTGTTATGAAATTCGGTGGTACGTCGGTTGCCACCCTAGATCGCATCAAACGCGCAGCAAAACGCGTCGCTCTTGAGGTTGCTAAAGGGTATGACGTTATTGTCATCGTTTCGGCGATGTCTGGGAAAACAAATGAATTAGTTGGCTGGGTCAATGAAACCTCGCCCCTTTATGATGCTCGTGAATATGATGCTGTGGTTTCCTCTGGTGAAAATGTTACTGCAGGTTTGATGGCGTTGACGCTGCAAGAAATGGATGTACCCGCCCGCAGTTGGCAAGGATGGCAGGTGCCGGTGAAAACCACGTCCGCACATTCATCCGCACGGATTGAAGAAATCCCAAGCGATAACATCATGGCCAAATTTGGCGAAGGGATGAAGGTCGCTGTTGTGGCGGGTTTCCAAGGGATCTCGCCCGAAGGTCGCATCACAACATTGGGACGCGGTGGGTCCGACACAACTGCCGTTGCCTTTGCCGCGGCCTTTGATGCGGAACGCTGTGACATCTATACAGACGTAGACGGTGTTTACACAACCGATCCACGCATCGCCGAAAAGGCACGCAAGCTGGACAAAATCAGCTTTGAAGAAATGTTGGAACTGGCCTCGCTTGGGGCCAAAGTATTGCAAACACGTTCGGTCGAATTGGCCATGCGTTACAAAGTGAAATTGCGGGTTCTTTCCAGTTTTGAAGAACCCTCAGACACAGCAGGCACACTTGTCTGCGATGAGGAGGAAATCATGGAATCCAATGTGGTCTCTGGCATCGCCTATTCCCGCGATGAGGCAAAAATGACGTTGCAATCTGTTGCGGACCG
>JAKMGV010000258.1 GCA_022424725.1 Paracoccaceae bacterium | reverse complement strand
TGATCTGTCGCCATGCCCAAAGTTGTATAACGCTTGGTATGTTCAACGCTTTCATACCCTTCGCGCGCGGCCAGTTGAACATCACTAACCTTAACATCGTTTTGGAAATCCAACCAAGTTTTCATGCGCAGCGTATCACCGGCCCCTTGTGGCATCAGCCACACGGGCTCAACCGCGTTTTCGCCCTCTTCACTTGCCTCGGGCACACGGGTGCTTGGCGCTTTGTGGCCCAAGGCTTTGACCGCCTCTTTGGCGCGCGCTGTCGCATCGGCCAAAACCGCAGATAGGGCCAATTCCCCATTTGCAGATCCCGCAGGTGTCACAAAACCTTCGCCGTTTTGATCCGTTGGGCGACGGTTCAGATCAGGGCGGAACATCACCGCCTGATCATCCCAGTTCAACTTGCCGCCACAATGGGAATATAGGTGCACAACAGGTGACCAACCGCCCGACATAGCGACCGCGTCACATGCGATTTCCTCAAGCACACCACCAGAACCCGCCTGGGCACAGATGGCAATCCCTGTCACACGCTTGCCACCCTTGACCTTGGCAATCGCTTTACCATTCTCAACTCGAATGCCCATTTCACGGGCTGTATCGGCCAAACTGCCTGCGCCATTTGCACGGGCGTCCAGAATAACAGGCACGTCCAATCCTGCCTGTTTCAGCGCAATCGCCGTGCGATAGGCATCATCGTTATTTGTGACAACAACGGTGCGATCTCCAACCGCAACACCCCAGTTCACAACGTAATCACGCACGGCAGAGGCCAACATGACCCCCGGAATGTCATTGCCCGCAAAACTAAGCGGACGTTCAATCGCCCCTGTGGCGGTAATGATCTGCCCCGCACGAATGCGCCATAGGCGATGACGTGGGCCTGTGGCCTTGGGCGCGTGATCGCTGACACGTTCATAGCCCAACAAATACCCGTGATCATAAACCCCTGCCCCCATCATGCGAGTTTTCAGGGTGACATTGTCCATCGCGGCCAGTTTATCCAAACTGTCGTTGACAAAACCTTCGGTGCTTTGCCCGCCAATCTCGCCACCATCGACAACCGCGCGTCCACCCCAATGGGCGGTTTGTTCCATGACCAAAACGGATGCACCACTGGCGGCCGCCGTGCGCGCGGCCTGTAGGCCCGCGATCCCACCGCCGATCACCACAACATCGTAAAACGCATATAGGTGTTCATAGGTGTCCGCATCCTTTTCCATTGGCGCTTTACCCAGACCCGCAGATTGACGGATAAAGGGTTCATAGATGTGTTTCCAGAAAGGGCGGGGATGAATGAACATCTTGTAATAAAAACCGGCACTTAGGAAACGCGCGAACAATCCGTTCACCGCGCCAATATCATATTCCAACGACGGCCAGTGGTTTTGTGATCCAACGCTTAGGCCCTCAAACAACTCGGTTGTTGTGGCGCGTTGGTTGGGTTCAAATTTTGCGCCCTCACCCATATTCATCAGGGCATTGGGTTCCTCGGCACCTGATGCAACGATGCCACGGGGACGGTGATATTTGAACGAACGGCCCACCAACATTTGGTCATTCGCCAACAAGGCAGAGGCAAGCGTATCGCCCTCATGCCCCAAAAGGCGTTTGCCGTTGAAATTGAATTCGACTTGGCTTGCGCGGTTGACCAAACGGCCACCTGTTTTCAAACGCATGCTCATGAGAAATCCCTCCATGACCAACCAGGGCGTTTTGCACTGATTTTGTCTTTGATCTCTTGTGGGGGTTCAAAGGTTTGGGCGGAATAGGTGCCAAAAACCTCAAGGGTTTGGGTGCAGCGCGCAGCATGGAACCACTTGCCACAGCCATAGACATGCCGCCATCGTTCAAAATGCACGCCTTTTGGGTTTTCGCGCATGAACAAATAGGCCTCAAAATCCTGATCTGATGACCCCGGTCCATAGCGTTTGATATGCGCCTCGCCCCCAGGGCTCAGCTCGGTTTCTTCACATTTTGCGCCGCAATAAGGGCATTTCAATAATAACATCTCAAACCCTCCTTAGTGCGCCACGCCTGCGGCAACGCTTTCGTCGATGAATTTGCCTTCACCGAAACGCCACATTGTGAATTCATCGGCCAATGGCGATGCACCTTTGGCCATCAATTCGGCCATGGCCCACCCAGATCCTGGGATCGCCTTAAATCCGCCCGTGCCCCAACCGCAGTTGATGAACATATTTTCAACGGGTGTTTTTGAAATGATGGGCGAACGGTCGCCTGTCATATCCACAATACCGCCCCACTGGCGCAGCATTTTCAGACGGCTGATCATTGGGAATGTTTCAACCAATGCACGCACGGTTTCCTCGATATGGTGGAAGGATCCGCGTTGGGTATAGTTGTTGTACCCATCCGCACCGCCACCGATGACCATTTCACCTTTGTCCGACTGGGACATATATCCATGCACAGTATTGGCCATCACAACCACATCCATGCAGGGTTTGATCGGTTCGGACACCAACGCCTGAAGTGCAACAGATTCAATTGGCAAACGAAACCCCGCCATATCGGCCAAAACGCCCGAATGGCCCGCAACCACAACACCCAGTTTATCGCAATCAATCGAGCCCTTGGTCGTGTCGACACCGATCACCTTGTCCCCGTCACGGCGCACGCCTGTGACTTCGCATTGTTGGATGATGTCCATGCCCATATCAGAACAGGCACGCGCATATCCCCAGGCCACTGCATCATGACGCGCGGTGCCCCCGCGCGGCTGCCACAGTGCGCCCAAAACCGGATAGCGCGGACCGTGGATGTTGATGATTGGCACCAG
>JAKMGV010000085.1 GCA_022424725.1 Paracoccaceae bacterium | reverse complement strand
CCATCACACCGCATCCATGGCCGCAATTGTCGGCGGGGGAAAAGGCGCAAAACCAGGGGAAATTTCACTGGCGCACAATGGCATATTATTTTTGGACGAACTGCCCGAATTTCCACGCCATGTTCTGGAAACCCTGCGCCAACCCTTGGAAACGGGCGAGGTTATGATTTCGCGGGCAAATGCGCATGTGAAATATCCCTGCAAGTTTTCTTTGATCGCAGCGGCAAATCCCTGCAAATGCGGATTTATGACCGACCCTGATCAGGCCTGTGGCCGTGCGCCAAATTGCGGAAACGATTATTTGGGTCGCATATCAGGCCCGCTTATGGACCGCTTTGACTTGCGGATCGAGGTCCCCGTCGTACGTTTTCAGGACTTAAGTCTGCCTGCAAGCGGCGAACGCAGTCATGTGATTGCAAAACGAGTGTTAGAGGCACGCGCGCTGCAGGACACGCGTTTTTCGAAGACTGAAATTGCAACAAACTCTGATCTAAAGGGCGATGCAATGGACCGCCTGATAAAGATGGATGAGGATGCGAAAACCTATCTTGAGCAGGCTGCGATAAAGCTAAATTTAACGGCTCGCGGATTTCATCGGGTCATTCGTGTCTCGCGCACCATTGCGGATCTGGAACAATCCGAAAATGTTGCGCGCCATCACGTCGGCGAAGCGATCAGTTTCCGTAATAGCGCAAATGCGGCCTAGCGCGCGCGGAGCGCCTCAATCGCCTCCCAAATCTTTTCCGCAGCGTTGATACCATCAAAACGCTCAAGCTCTTGGATGCCCGTTGGGGAAGTTACGTTGATTTCAGTTAGATAATCCCCAATCACATCAATCCCGACAAAAATCTGTCCCTTTTCACGCAAGAGCGGACCAATCGCTGCGCAAATTTCACGATCACGCTCTGTCAGGCCCACTTTTTCAGGACGACCGCCCACATGCATGTTGGATCGTGTTTCCCCCTTGGCAGGGACGCGGTTAATCGCACCAATCGGTTCGCCATCAACCAAGATGACGCGCTTATCGCCGTTGGAAACATCTGGCAGGAATTTCTGCACAATCAAAGGTTCGCGCGAAAATCCAGTGAACACCTCATGCAAAGAGGCAAGGTTTCGATCATTTTGATCCAAACGGAATACGCCCGCACCGCCATTCCCATAAAGAGGTTTCAGGATGACATCGCCATGCTTTTTCTTGAACGCTTTAATGGTCTCTAGATCACGTGCAATCGTTGTGGGGGGCGTCAAATCGGGGAAACGCAAAACCAATAGTTTCTCAGGATAATTGCGCACCCAGAACGGATCATTCACCACCAGTGTGTCTGGATGGATCAGGTCAAGCAAATGCGTCGTCGTAATATAGTGCATGTCAAAGGGCGGATCTTGGCGCAACCATACAACATCGAAATCCGCTAAATCCACCTCTTGCATTTCGGATAGATCAGCATGCTGACCCTGCACGCGCTGCACCGTGAAATACTGACCACGGGCTGTGACCTTGCCCTCTTGGAACGCAAGGTGATCAGGCGTGTAAAAAAACAATTCATGACCTCTCGCTTGTGCCTCTTCGGCGATGCGAAATGTACTATCTGCATCGATATTTACGGTTTGGATCGGGTCCATCTGAAATGCAATTTTCATCAATTCCTGCCTTCACTTGCGTTTCGCTATAGATGGCCTGTCCAAAGTGATTTGACAATCACCCTGCAGTTAAAAACCAGCCAGCGCGTTAGGAATGATCTGAATTTCGCCTTTTTGATCCACTAACGCCGCATCCAGCCGCATCTCAAAATTCTGACCAGACAAATGTTCGGCAACAAAAATTTCGGCGGATTGATTGATCCTTGCGATCTGCTGCAGGCTGATCCGGGATGCAGCAATGTCGTGTGTGCGTGCGCGTTTCACCTCGACAAACAACACTGTATCATTGCGGCGCAAAACCAAATCGATTTCACCAGCTGCGTTTTTGAACCGATGTTGTAGGACGTGCCATCCATCGCGTTCATAATGCCGCGCAACTTGAAATTCCGCAGCCTGCCCAGCGTGATATGAAACTTTACCCGTCGTCGTTTTTGTCAATCGCCAAGGCTCTTTGATAAATCTTGCGCTTTGGTTGTCCTGTTGCCGCCGAAATCATATCAGCCGCATCTTTTACCGACATTTTATCCAACGCGTTTCTGATCTGATCATCTATGTCATCTTGGTTAACGGATGATGAACGGGCGCGGTCGACCAATAGAACAATCTCCCCCTTTGGCGGATGCTCTGTCACACTGTCCAGCAATTCTTTCAGTGTCCCTCGCCGCACTTCTTCGAATTTTTTCGTCAGCTCGCGAGCAAGGGCAGCGCTACGCTCGCCACCTAACGTTGAGACCGCGTCCTTTAATGTGGCGGCAATGCGTTTTGGCGATTCATAGAATGCCAAAGTTGCTGGAATTTCGGACAATTCGGACAGTTTTGAACACCGTTGCGATTTCGTGTTGGGCAAAAACCCTTCAAACAAAATCCGATCACTTGGCAATCCCGACAATGTCAGCGCCGTAATAAAGGCAACTGGTCCTGGGGCCGATGTCACTAGGTAACCCGCATCCGCAACCTGTTTGGCCAAATGATACCCAGGATCGGCAATCATTGGCGTACCCGCCTCTGAGCCATAGGCAACTGACTTGCCCTCTTCTAAATACTGCATCAACTTTGGACGCACCTTTTCACCGTTGTGATCGTGATACGCCAACAAAGGACGACCATTTAATGGAACGCCGTGAAGGTCCATCAATTTGCGCATGCTGCGCGTATCCTCGGCCGCAATAACATCGGCGGATGCTAAAATATCCAATGCGCGCAGCGTAATATCACGCGCCGTCCCGATAGGTGTTGCAACAAAATATAAACCCGCGGCTAATTTCGATATTTTATGATTCACATCTAGACCCATATATTCATGCGCATTATCGTCCCACCGAGTAACGAGACTGATCGGGTGCGGGAGATGATGGTATGATGATGCCTATGACCAAAATTGGCAAGAAAGTCCAAAGCTTTGTCACGATAAGTGCATTGGCCCTCATGACAGCCTGTGCGCCGACGATGCCAACAACGACAACAGGTCCAAAGGTTGATACATCAAAACCTGTTCCTGTCGCATTATTGGTGCCGCAATCTTCTGATGGGACAGCGCAGATTGCAGCAGACCTGGAAAATGCTGCACGCCTTGCTGCCGCGCAATTGGACGATTTGGAGATTGACCTGCGTGTCTATGACACTGCGGGCGATGCAACCGTCGCAGCCAGCGTTGCGCAACAGGCCGTTGATGACGGGGCGAAAATCATCATTGGACCGCTTTATGCCGAGGCCGCAAATGCGGCGGGCACCGCTGTTGCGGACGACGGCATAAATGTTCTGAGCTTTTCAAACAACACAACCATCGCTGGTGGCAATGTGTTCGTGTTGGGCAAAACCTTTGACAACACAGCGCACCGCATAGTCTCGTTTGCAGCGGAGCAAGGCAAAGAACGCGCAATGGTCATTCACTCTGATAGGATCGACGGACAAATGGGCCTGAACGCATTTCAGGGTGCCGCAGCGGATACAAGCCTGCGGATCGTTTCGGCGCAAAGTTTTGAGCTGACCCAAGAAAGTGTGGTGAATACTGTTCCCCTCATCCGCGCGTCCGCCGAAATCGAGGATGTCGATACTCTGTTCCTAACCTCTTCATCTGCGGGCGCGTTGCCGCTGTTGGCGCAGTTGTTGCCCGAGGCCGGGTTGGACTCCGCGAACGTACAATATGCGGGACTAACGCGTTGGGATATCCCGCCGCAAACGCTTGAGCTAAGCGGTTTGCAAGGCGGTTGGTTTGCAGTTCCTGATCTGACGCGCACTGAAAATTTTTCGACACAATTCCAAGAGCAATTTGGAAATCGTCCCCACCAATTGGCCAGTTTGGCGTTCGATGGGATTGCCGCAATTGGCGCGTTGGCGCAGGCAGGATTTGACGATATTCTAACGCGCGAAGCTTTGACGCAGCCTTCTGGCTTTCAGGGGGTGGACGGCATATTCCGTTTGAAGGATGATGGTACAAACGAACGCGGCTTGGCAATTGCCACAGTCCAAGACAAACAGGTACTAATCATTGACCCCGCTCCACGCTCCTTCGCAATCTCAGGATTCTAACGAATTAAACCTAATTTGTGACCCGAAATTAATTTTCGATCCAAACGCGCTAACCCCAATTTTTGAGGATAGTGCACCTGATAAATTGCGTGGTGCACTGGTTGATGCGCTTAAACAGATGCGCAAATCGGGCATGAAACAAATCGCCAATGCGCTATCCGATACCCCGAACGCAGCCCGTCAGGCGGTGCAAAGTTATGCTTGGTTGACTGATGAACTTGTTAAGTGCGCGTGGCGCGCGGCAAATCAAATGCATCCAAACGCCACTCCGACCGAGGCTGAACGCCTAAGTGTGATGGCCGTTGGGGGCTACGGCCGTTTTGAAATGGCCCCTTTTTCAGATGTCGACTTGTTATTCCTGACACCTTACAAAATAACGCCCTGGGCAGAGAGCGTTATTGAAAGCATGCTCTACATGCTGTGGGACTTGCGTCTAAAAGTTGGCCATTCATCGCGCACCATCCGCGATTGTTTGCGACTGGGTGGTGAGGATTTCACCATTCGCACAGCCATGTTGGAACAAAGATATGTCTGTGGTGACACAGAATTGGCCCAAGAGCTTGAAGAAAAACTTTGGTCAGAATTGTTTGAAGGCAGCGCACGCGAGTTTATTGACGCCAAATTGGGTGAACGCGACGCCCGACACGAAAAGCAAGGCCAACGGTACATGGTTGAGCCGAATGTCAAAGAGGGCAAAGGGGGTCTGCGCGATCTGCAATCACTCTTTTGGATCACGAAATATGTCTACCGCGTTCAGAATACGGCCAAATTGGTTGACCTTGGCGTGTTCCGCCCAGACGAATACGCGCTGTTTGAAGCGGCTGAAAACTTCCTATGGGCTGCGCGATGCCATTTGCATTTGGTTACAAATCGCGCGGCAGAACAGCTTTCGTTTGATTTGCAGGTCGAGGTGGCCGACCGCATGGGCTATCGTGATCAAAAGGGGCGGCGCGGTGTGGAACTGTTCATGCAGGACTATTTCCGACATGCTACCAAGGTTGGGGATTTGACGCGCATCTTGCTGACCTCCCTTGAGGCGGATCACACCAAAGATGCGCCATTACTTGAACGTATCTTCCGCCGCAAACCCAAGGTGCGCAAGGAATACGAGGTGATCAACGGCCGTCTTGCCGTTAAAAATCCAGATACCTATTACGCAGACAAATTGAACCTTCTGCGTATTTTTGAAGAGGGATTGCGCACCGGCTTACTCATCCATCCCAATGAAATGCGTATGGTCTCTGCCTCGCTTGATCGCATCGACGATGACATGCGGGCAAACCCAGAGGCCCAGCGCATCTTTTTGGATTTACTGCTAAAACACGGCAATCCAGAACGTGCGCTACGGCGCATGAATGAATTGGGCGCACTGGCCGCATTTATCCCAGAATTTGAACCCATCGTCGCGATGATGCAGTTCAATATGTATCACAGCTATACGGTGGACGAACATACAATCCAAGTGATCAAAAGCCTTGCCCAGATCGAACGTGCTGAGTTGGAAGAAGAGCTGCCCATTGCCAGTTCGATCCTACAGGCAGGCATAAATCGCAAGGTAATCTATGTGGCCCTGCTCTTGCATGATATTGGCAAGGGGCGCAGCGAGGATCACTCGATTCTAGGGGCAAAAATCGCGCGTAGGGTTGCCCCACGGCTGGGCCTATCACAGGAAGAAGTGGACACCGTTGAATGGCTGGTCCGCTATCATCTGTTGATGTCCGATATGGCCCAAAAACGTGATATCGCCGATCCGCGCACGGTACGGGACTTTGCCAAGGCGGTTCAAACGACCGAACGTTTGGATCTGCTGACCATACTGACCGTGTGCGATATTCGTGGCGTTGGCCCAAACACTTGGAATAATTGGAAGGCCACATTGATCCGCGCACTTTATGCGGAAACACGACGCGCATTGGAAGATGGTCTTGAAGCCGTCAATCGCAAGAACCGCAGCAATGAGGCGAAGAAATCCCTAAAAGGTGCGCTGAAAGATTGGAAAAAGGGCGAAATTCAAGAAGAGCTTGAACGTCATTACGAACCCTATTGGCAGGGTTTGCCCGACAAAACGCACGTTGTTTTTGCAAATCTACTGCGCAATTTGGGGTCGGATGAAATCCGTTTGGATGTCCACCCTGACATCGATCGTGATGCAACACGCATTTGCTTTGCACTGCATGATCACCCAGGTATTTTTTCGCGCCTTGCCGGTGCGCTGACATTGGTGGGTGCCAACGTTGTTGATGCGCGCACGTACACAACCAAGGATGGTTATGCCACTGCCGCGTTTTGGGTACAGGACAGCGATGGAGAAGCCTATGATCTGTCCCGCCTGTCCCGTCTGCGCAATATGATTGAACGCACGTTGAAGGGCGAGGTTGTCACGCGTGACGCCGTGCATGAGAAGGACAAATTCAAAAAGCGCGAAAAGGCGTTCAAAGTGCCAACTTCGGTCACCTTCGACAATGATGGTTCGGACATATACACAATCATCGAGGTGGATACACGCGACCGCCCGGGTCTTTTGTTTGATCTCACGCGCACGCTTGCGAACCTAAACGTTTATATTGCCTCTGCCGTGGTCGCGACCTACGGTGAGCAAGTCGTTGATAGTTTTTATGTAAAAGACATGTTTGGTCTGAAATTCTATAGCGATAGCAAACAACGCACCCTTGAACGTCAACTAACCGAGGCGATCAGCAAAGGGGTAGAGCGGGCAGAGGGATAAGGCATGCTGCGCAATGTGATGACCGTGGGGTTTTGGACCCTGATGAGCCGCGTCTTGGGTATGTTGCGAGAGGTCATGTTATATGCGTTGATCGGGGCGGGCCCCGTCTTGGACGCGTTTATCGCGGCGTTTCGCCTGCCCAATATGTTCCGCCGATTTACCGCCGAAGGGGCATTTAACGCAGCCTTTGTTCCGATGTTTTCCAAACGTGTCGAGGCAGACGATAATCCCATTGGATTTGCAAATCAGGCAATGGGCAGCCTGAGCTTTGTTTTGCTGATCCTCACTGCACTTGCCATGATTTTCATGCCCCTGTTCATTTGGGCCACGGCCAGTGGATTTTCGGATGATCCACGCTTTGACCTTAGCGTTGATTATGCCCGTGTGATGTTTCCCTATATCTTGTTCATCAGCTTGGCCGCATTGATTTCAGGTGCATTGAACAGCATTGGCAAATTTGCCGTGGCTGCCGCAGCACCTGTTTT
>JAKMGV010000257.1 GCA_022424725.1 Paracoccaceae bacterium | reverse complement strand
CGTTCGTGTTTTTCAATGTCACTTGGGAAGGCCGCTAAGTCCAAATCCTCTTTATCGTCATAGACAACGACCAGTTTTTTGACGCCCATCGCCTGTAGTTCACGCGCAATGCGCGGAGCGTCCAATCCCCCATCATTGCCCTGTCCCCCTGTCATGGCAACCGCATCGTTATATAGGATTTTATAGGTAATATTCGTGCCTGCACTTACGGCGGCGCGGATCGCCTGAATGCCAGAATGGTTGTATGTACCATCCCCAATGTTTTGGAACACATGGTCGCGTTTCGAAAACAGGGACTCGCCAATCCAATTCGCCCCTTCAGCGCCCATATGCGTGTAGCCAAGCGTGTCACGCTCCATCCATTGGGCCATGTAGTGACACCCAATCCCCGCATAGGCACGGGATCCTTCGGGAACTTTGGTCGATGAATTATGTGGGCAGCCTGCGCAGAAATAAGGTAAGCGCGCAGCGATATCACTTGCATTATCGGCGTGCTTTGCGTTTGCGATTTGCGCCAATCCATTAGTGATTTTTTGACCGCCGCATCCCTCCTCGACAAAGATCTGACCCAATGATTGTGCAATATCAATGGGATCAAGTGCCCCTTCTGATGGGAAAAGAAGGGTGCCAAGATCGCCTTTCTCACCACCATAAACGCGGCAATGATCGGCGTCATGGAATACGGCATCTTTGATCTGTGGCTCTATCAACTTGCGCTTTTCTTCAACCACGATGATCAAATCCAAACCGTCTGCCCATTCCCGCAAGCTGGTTTTATCAAGCGGCCAGGTTTGCACCACCTTATACGTAGTGATGCCCAACCGCACGGCCTCGTCCTGATCAACGCCCAGAACCGACATGGCGTGCTGCATATCCAGCCAATTTTTTCCTGCGGCGACGATGCCGATTTTGGCACCTGCTTGGCCCAAACCCCGTTGGTCAATTCGGTTTTCGCGGGCAAAGGCCTCGGCCGCAGCGATTTTATGGCGCAAAAGACGTGCTTCTTGATCCACTGGCAGATCGACCAAACGAATGTTCAAACCCCCGTCGGGCATATCAATGTAAGGGGCTTTGAATTGCATACGATTTGGGTTGCCATCCACAACAGACGTCACCTCGATCGTGTCCTTCATGGTTTTTAGGCCAACCCAAACACCCGCAAAGCGTGACAGCGCGTACCCATAATGTCCGTAATCCAAGATTTCTTGGACACCTGCAGGGGATATAACGGGCATGGATGCATCCACCATGGCCCAATCAGATTGGTGCAACACGGTCGAACTTTCCCCTGTATGATCATCCCCCATGGCCATGATCACACCGCCATTCTTGGATGAACCCGCCATATTCGCGTGACGCATCACATCGCCAGACCGGTCCACCCCCGGGCCTTTGCCGTACCAAAGCCCAAAGACACCGTCAAAACGCCCCTCGCCCCGCAATTCGGCCTGTTGTGCCCCCCAAAGCGCGGTTGCGGCCAGATCTTCGTTCAGGCCCTCTTGGAACGTGATGTCATTTTCAGGCAGCACGTTACCTGCACGTTTCATCTGAAAATCAACCGCACCCAAGGGCGAACCACGATATCCTGTGACATAGCCCGCGGTATTCAATCCCGCTTGGCGATCGCGTTCCTTTTGCGCAATCATCAAACGCACCAAGGCCTGTGTGCCATTCAACAACACCTGATGTTTTTCGATGTCGTATTTATCATTAAGCGAAATCTTCGACGTGCTCATCAACTGACCTCCCGAACGGTTGTCCAAATTATAGGTCAGCTTTTCTGACCAAGCTATAGATTTATTTTGGACGCTGCGTCATGTTAGTACTTTGATATGACCATGAACAGAATCATGTCATCAAGATAAAAAAACGGAGCATTTGGGATGGATTGGGATAAACTGCGCATTTTTCACGCTGTGGCTGACGCAGGAAGCCTTACACACGCGGGTGACACATTGCGATTGTCCCAATCGGCCGTGTCCCGCCAAGTGCGCGCATTAGAAGAATCGTTGAACACAAATCTGTTTCACCGCCATGCGCGTGGCCTGATCCTGACCGAACAGGGTGAATTGTTGTTTGACGCAACCCAATCCATGGTGAAACGCCTAGAGGCCGCCGAGGCACGGATTAAGGACAGCGAAGAAGAGGTGTTTGGCGAACTGCGCGTCACAACCTCGACCGGATTTGGATCCTTGTGGTTGGCCCCGCGCCTGCCAAAACTATATGAAAAATATCCCGAACTTAAAATCGATTTGATGTTGGAAGAACGTGTTTTGGATTTGCCAATGCGTGAAGCGGACGTCGCCATCCGCATGAAAGAGCCATCCCAAGCGGATTTGATCCGCAAACGTTTGATGAGCGTTAAGATGCGTCTTTATGCGTCTCCCAGCTACATCAAAACCCACGGCGTGCCCGAAAAAATCGAGGATATAGTGAACCACCGTTTGATTTGTCAGCACCCCAGATCCGCACAGGTAAGTGCAGGTTTGGCCCTGACCCAGCATTTGATGACCTATAGTTTGCCATCTATGTTGACCGTGAACAATTACTTTGGCGTGCTGCAGGCGGTGATCCACGATTTGGGTATTGGCATTTTACCTGACTACATCACATTGGATTTTGATGGCGTTGTTCGGGTTTTGGATGAGCTTGAATCTGTCGAGGTTCCCGTTTATCTGGCCTATCCAGAAGAGTTGCGTCATTCCAAACGGGTTGAGGCCTTTCGCGACTTTGTTCAGGACGAAATTATCGATTATCGTCGCGCATTGCGAAATGGCGAATTGTCCCAATAGAGTATAGCCATGCATTT
>JAKMGV010000256.1 GCA_022424725.1 Paracoccaceae bacterium | reverse complement strand
TGAAGGCGCATTAAAGCTGAAAGAAATCAGTTATATACACGCAGAAGCTTATGCGTCAGGTGAACTAAAGCACGGCCCCCTTGCATTGATTGATGATCAGGTTCCCGTGGTTGTTTTGGCGCCCAAAGACAGCCTTTATGACAAATCCATTTCCAACGTCCAAGAGGTCATGGCACGCAAAGGTCGCGTGTTGTTATTGTCCAATGGCGCGGGCCTACAGGATGCAGGGGGCGACATCTGGATCGGGATCGAAATGCCCGATATTCACGAGGTGGTCGCCCCCATCCTATACGCTGTTCCTGCCCAATTGCTGGCCTATTACACCGCCCTTGCCAAAGGCACGGATGTGGACCAGCCGCGCAATTTGGCAAAGTCTGTTACAGTGGAATAAGATGGCGCAATGTCCAAAACTGCGATTGCCAATATCGGTGAAAACGACTTTGATGATTGGCGACAGATGTTTGTGTATTTTGCAATTTTGCATGATGTATCCCCAACACCCGAGGGGGTGGCGCGTACGTGGGGCTGGCTTTGCGATCCAACGCATCCTGAAACAGGACTAATTGTGCGCGTGCGCGATGACGTCGTGGGATTTGTTCATTATCGCCTGCAACCCAGTGCGCTGCGTGGAACACAAATCCTATACCTTGATGACCTATTCATAGCTGAGGCACATCGCGGCAGTGGTGTGGCCGATGATATGATGGACCGCTTACGCGAAATTGCACAAACACATGGTTGTAGCGCCATCCGCTTGGACACCCACGCCACCAACAAACGCGCCCGTCGATTTTACGAACGCCATGCAAAAAACACCAATTGGATCACCTATGAAATGACCGTCAATTCCATGTGATTGCACAAAATTAGGCGCCTTTTACCGTTCCCAATTTCCGTGTTAAATTAGATTGGCGCAGATTATAAACCTGCGCAATGAATTAGGGATGAAACTAATATGACAATCGATGAAGCCCTTGAAAAGCTACGCGAATTGGCCGATCCCACCACGATTGAGGGGAAGGCCGCATATCATAAAATTGATCGCCCCTATCTCGGGACAAACAATCAAATCCTAAACGACATCGGGAAAGAATGGCGGCGCGCCTTGGATTTGGATCAACGGATCGCATTGGCCGCTGGTTTGTGGGACACGAATATATTCGAAGGCCGCGTGATGGCCTCAAAATTATTGACCCAAGCGCGCATTCGCCCCGATCAGGCGGTTTGGGATTTGATCACCAGCTGGGTCGATGATTTCGACAGTTGGGCCATTGCCGATCATGCCTGTATGGCGGGGCAAAAACGCATCGTGACCGACCCCATTCGTTTGGATCAGGTGGAAACATGGATCACATCGGATCATATGTGGCGACGCCGCGCCGCTTTTGTCATCACCCTGCCCTATACGAAACAGAATTTTCCTAAACCCCACGAAATTCAGGTGCGCGAACGTGTGTTGGGCTGGGCCGTGAAACTGGCCGACGATCATGATTGGTTCATTCAAAAGGCGATTGCATGGTGGGTGCGCGATCTGTCGCGCCACGACGGGGCGCGCGCGGAAAATTTCCTGAACAACTTTGGGGATGCGCTAAAACCCTTTGCCCGAAAAGAGGCCGCGCGTCACATGAACAAGGATGCGTGAAAAATTCAATGCGCAACCCAGAAAAATCATGTCTCGGCCCTTGCGAGAACGCGGCGATAACTCTAGCTTGATCATATGACTGTACCGTTGATTGACCCCTTTGAGCGCGCGATTACATACCTTCGCGTTTCTGTCACTGACCGCTGCGATTTTCGCTGTGTCTATTGCATGGCAGAAAACATGCAGTTTTTACCGAAAAAAGAATTGCTGACCTTAGAAGAGCTGGACCGTCTGTGTTCCACCTTTGTCGGAATGGGCGTTCAAAAACTGCGCATCACGGGTGGCGAACCCTTGGTGCGGCGGGACATCATGACGTTTTTCAACGGAATGTCGCGCTATTTGGACAGTGGGGCGTTAAAGGAATTGACCCTGACCACCAATGGATCACAGTTGGAACGGTTTGCAGATGATCTTTACGCCGCGGGAATGCGGCGGATCAATGTGTCACTGGACACGCTGGACGAAGATAAATTTGCGCGTGTGACCCGCTGGGGCCGCCTGCCCCAAGTATTACGTGGATTGGATGCGGCACAGCGTGCAGGATTGCGCGTGAAAATCAACGCAGTGGCCCTAAAGGGATTTAACGAGGACGAATTGTTCACCATGACCGAATGGTGCGCCAGCCGTGACATGGACCTGACCTGGATCGAAGTCATGCCAATGGGCGACATGGGGGAAACCGATCGGATTGGACAATATTGGTCGCTTGAGGATGTGCGCACCGCATTGGAAACTAAATATCAACTGACCGATTTGGCCGAACGATCAGGGGGGCCTGCTCGCTATGTCCGCATTGAGGAAACGGGTCAAAAAATTGGGTTCATCACCCCACTAAGCCATAACTTCTGTGAAAGCTGTAACCGCGTGCGCCTGACATGTACGGGCGAATTGTACATGTGCTTGGGCCAAGAGGACATGGCCGATCTACGTGCCCCGTTGCGTGAACACCCCGGCGATACACAACATTTGGAAACCGCAATCCGACGTGCGATTGAACGCAAACCCAAGGGGCATGATTTTGATTACTCCCGCCAAACGATTTCTGGACAGATGTCCCGCCATATGAGCCATACGGGCGGATAAGAAGAGTTTCGTTTCATTTGCCGTATTCGTGCAAATAAGATTATTGTTTGCGCCCAAGTTGCCTTTTTGACGATGGTTTTCTGATAACACACACCAC
>JAKMGV010000013.1 GCA_022424725.1 Paracoccaceae bacterium | reverse complement strand
CAGCAAACCCCAGGCCCCAACAACGTTTGGACCACGGCGCATTTGGACAGCGGCCCAAACCTTACGGTCTCCGTAAACCAGAAACAAAAGGCTTATCATGACAAAGGCGACAACAGCCAAACACTGCGCCACGATAATTAGGGCAATTCCACCCGGTGTATTTAGAAAATCAGCCATCGGTCCTCACACCATTGGTATGTTGTCACGCGCGCATGCATCCGCGACAACTTCTGCGTCAATTGTTTTCGTTCCCTGCGGGAGGGAACGAGATATCGTGTAAACGGCATCTGCGCTTAGGCGGTCGGCCTCTTGGCCGATGCGGGTGCGCACATGACGTGCAAATCCAAACCCACGGATCAGGGTGTATTGCGCCGCTGCACATTCCGCATAGCGCGCCACCTGTTCTGAGGATTGCGTGCCACTCAGGGTCACGTGAAATTGCACCAAATCATTATCCAACAGCCGTGTTTGAACGCCGTAATAGCGCACGTGCTCTTGCGTGACGGTCGCTGTATTTTGGCACGCGGCCAACGTCAGCGCGGCCATCACCGCCAAAAAGGATATGTAAGGTGCAAATTGCATCACTCAGCCGCAACCTTTTCCATGCCGCGTGCTTTGGCATTAGCGGATAGTTCCGCCATAACCTCGGACGCACGTGCAATTGGGTTTGTTAGGTAGAAATCGGAAACCGCGTTGCGGAATGCCGCATCGCCCAGTTTGCCTGTGCCAACCGCAACCCATTCGTTTTCTGCAACTTGATCAACACCTGCCAAATGGGGATGCGCCGCAACCATCCCCTGACGCAATTGCGCAAGGCTGTCATATGGCAATGTTGCATCCAGTTCCGCTGACAAGGCGCGTAGGATCGCCCAGTTTTCCTTGGCCTCGCCCGGTGCAAACCCTGCACGCATGGCAAGCTGTGGACGGCCTTCTGTGTTGACAAACAAACCGTTTTCTTCGGTATAGGCCGCCGCGGGCAGGATCACATCCGCACGGTGTGCGCCGCGATCCCCATGGCTACCTTGGTAAATGACAAATGCGCCGTCGCCAATTTCAACTTCATCCGCACCAAGGTTATAAATCACCTCGGCGGCATTGACGCCGTCCATGCCGTTTTCGTTGACCGCATTGACATCCATCGCACCAACACGTCCCGCAGCCGTGTGCAGAACCATCAGTTTGCTGTTCGTTTCCACCGCCAATTGCATTGCCGCGCCAAGTACCGCTGACCCATCCGCCTCACGCAGGGCACCTTGGCCAACAATCACAACAGATGGCGCATCCTTGACCGCGCCATACTGTTTTCCAAGTAGGCTGTTCAATGCCGCACGGTCTGTGCCGACATGCGCATAATCATAAGTTAGATCAACCGCCTCACCAATAAGGCCGATGTTTGCGCCATTGGCCCATGCTTTGCGAATGCGGGCGTTTAGAACAGGCGCCTCATCCCGAGGGTTTGTGCCGATCAATTGAATGAATTGTGCATTGTCCACGTCTTCAATCGTGGCAGTGCCGACATAACCCGAACGGTTGCCCGCTGGCAATTTGGCCCCATCTGCGCGGCATTCAACAACGCCGCCCAATCCCTCCATCAGGTTTTTCAGGGCAAAGGCCGCCTCGGTTGAGGCCAGATCTCCAACCAGACCTGCAACTTTTTTGCCCTTCATCGCAGCGGCGGCCGCGCCCAATGCCTCGGGCCACGATGCTGGGCGCAATTTGCCGTTTTCGCGGATATACGGGCGATCCAAGCGCTGACGGCGCAGACCATCCCAAACGAAACGTGTTTTATCGGAAATCCATTCTTCGTTCACGCCATCATGGTTACGCGGCAAAATACGTTTCACTTCACGTCCTTTGGTGTCAACGCGAATGTTGGCGCCCATCGCGTCCATCACATCAATGGTTTCTGTTTTCGTCAATTCCCAAGGACGCGCCGTGAACGCATAGGGTTTTGATGTCAGCGCGCCAACAGGACACAAATCAATGATGTTGCCCTGCATGTTGCTGTCCAATGTCTGGTTCAGATAGCTGGTGATTTCGCTGTCTTCCCCACGGCCCGTTTGGCCCATCTGTGTAATGCCCGCAACCTCGGTTGTGAAACGCACACAGCGCGTACAGCTGATGCAGCGCGTCATTGTGGTTGCTACCAAAGGACCCAAATCCAAATCGGTTGAGGCACGTTTGATTTCGGTGTAGCGGCTATCTGCCATGCCATAGGCCATCGCCTGATCCTGCAGATCGCATTCCCCACCCTGGTCACAGATCGGACAATCAAGGGGGTGGTTGATCAGCAAAAATTCCATCACGCCTTCACGCGCCTTTTTCACCATGGGTGAACTGGTTTTCACAACAGGCGGCTGTCCTTCGGGACCTGGGCGCAAATCGCGCACCTGCATCGCACAGGATGCGGCGGGTTTAGGCGGGCCGCCCACAACTTCGACCAAACACATGCGACAGTTTCCCGCAATCGACAAACGTTCGTGATAACAGAAACGTGGCACTTCGATCCCTGCAACTTCACAGGCCTGGATCAGCGTCATTGCGCCGTCCACTTCCACTTCGTTCCCGTCGATGATGATTTTCTTTAGGTCTGTCATCGCATTCACTTCTTAATCTGCCGCATCCATTGGGGGCGGTCGTTTCTAGTTGATGTCACGCGCCTAGTGCGTGGACGCAAAAAGGGCGCAGGTTGAAAAAGCGCCTCAACGCGCGCCATGAATGTCCGAAAAATGTCAATCATTCTGGATCGCACCTTCCCGCTAGAGTCAAAGACCCGTTCGACAGCGATATCGCCTCGTCCTCAGGACCGATTGACCAAATGATGTCTGATGTTCCAAACTGCTCGATGCAGTAAATCGTCGCCTCATACCGGGCCGCCTCGCGCGCTCCCGCGATTGATTTTGCAGCATTGCGAATTCGTACAGAGAAGTCATAGGGGTCCACACTGCTCTTAGAAGCGCGTCCCGCAAAGTAATGCCCGTCAAATTTCACTGCGTTGACGTTGCGAATGGTGCCTGAACAGCCTGCAACCAAAGTTGACGCCACCACAACTTTAACAATGGCACACAGCTGTTGCCGATGTTTCAGATGCTGATGGTTAAATGGTGTTGCGCCGTACATGAAATATACGCCTACTCTGCTGCCATGGCGCCTGTGCGCCCTGTTTGTTGCGCCTTAATTCGATCCTCAATTTCTTCGCGGAAATTACGGATCAACCCTTGGATTGGCCACGCCGCCGCATCGCCAAGTGCGCAAATTGTATGTCCTTCGACCTGCTTGGTTACGTCCCACAGCATGTCGATTTCTTCTGGGTTCGCCTCACCTTTGACCAGACGGTCCATCACACGCATCATCCAACCTGTGCCTTCACGACAGGGGGTACATTGACCACAGCTTTCGTGCTTATAGAATTTAGAGAGGCGCCAGATCGCTTTGATGATATCTACGGATTTATCCATAACAATCACAGCCGCGGTTCCCAAACCAGATCCCAAATCACCGCGCAGGTAGTCAAAGTCCATGATCGCATCGCGCATGTTTTCACCGCGCACGCAGGGTACCGATGATCCTCCGGGGATCACGGCCAACAAATTGTCCCATCCGCCGCGAATGCCGCCGCAATGGGTTTCGATCAACTCTTCAAAACTGATCGACATTGCCTCTTCCACCACGCAGGGGTGGTTCACGTGGCCCGAAATCGCGAACAATTTGGTGCCCGCGTTGTTTTGGCGACCAAATCCTGCAAACCATTCTGGTCCACGGCGCAAAATTGTTGGCACCACGGCAATGGATTCAACGTTGTTCACAGTTGTTGGGCATCCATAGAGCCCCGCACCCGCTGGAAACGGAGGTTTCATACGTGGCATGCCCTTTTTACCTTCTAGGCTTTCGATCAATGCGGTCTCTTCACCGCAGATATAGGCCCCTGCCCCGTGATGTAAGTAAAGGTCAAAATCCCAGCCTGACTTGGCCGCGTTTTTCCCAAGCAGACCTGCGTCATACGCCTCATCAATGGCGTTTTGCAGCGCTTCTTTTTCGCGGATGTATTCACCGCGGATATAGATATAGCAGGCGTTTGCGTTCATCGCGAAAGATGCAATCAGCGCCCCTTCGATCAGCGTATGCGGATCGTGGCGCATGATCTCACGGTCTTTACAGGTGCCTGGCTCTGATTCATCTGCGTTGATCACCAAATATGCTGGGCGACCATCACTTTCTTTTGGCATGAATGACCATTTCAGTCCTGTGGGGAACCCCGCACCACCGCGACCACGCAGGCCAGAGGCCTTCATCTGATCAATGATCCAATCACGGCCATTTTGGATGATTTTCGAAGTGCCGTCCCAATGACCACGCGCCATTGCACCTTTGAGCGTACGATCATGCATCCCGTAGAGATTAGTAAAGATCCGATCCTGGTCCTTTAGCATGTGACAATCATCCTTTGTTCGCTTGGCGCTTGCGCCAAATTTGTGCAGTTACAACCATCGCCCAAAACAGCGCGGCCAAAACCAGCAGATCGATCAAGATCGCAAAGCGACCCGACAGACCGATCTGCGGTCCGATATACTGAGCAGCAATCCAAAATAACATCGATCCAGCAATGACAAGCGCCACGATGCGCCCCTGTTTGGATAGATGTTGTTCGTCGTGCTGCTCCATCATGCTCTCCTAATACACATCTCCATCAGAAACGCGTTTGGAAAACTCTGTTTCTTGGCCAGAGGCCAGTTTGCGGGCCTGTTCGACCCAGTTATCGCGGCTGACACGGCCCTTGAACCCCGTCAGATTATCGTTGACCCATGCCACTTCTGCTGCGCTCCAACCTGCGATTTGATCGAAATGATAAAACCCAAGCTCGTTCAGCATAATTTCAAGCTTTGGCCCAACGCCCTTGATCATTTTCAGGTCATCCGCCCCCCCGTCACGTGCGCCGCTTAGCGCCTCGGGACGAACCGCATCTTCTACGGCCTCAACCACTGGGGCCTCAACCTCTGGGGCCTGCGCAACAGGTGCGGTTACGGGTGCAGGTTCCGCAGCAGGTGCGGGTGCAGGTTCTGGCGCAGAGGGCGCCGTGCTGGTTTCATTTGACTGAACTAGCGGTTTTAACTCGGAACAGAAAATCCATCCCAACAACAAACCAACAACAATAAAGACCACTGCGCCCATAAAGATTGACGCAAGAATTCCCAATTCAATGAGAAACAAACAGACAGCAAGCACAACCACACCAGAGACGGCTGCTAGAATCCAGCAGCCACTTTGGCAGGATGTTGAACTTATAGGTTTATTCATTTCATTACTCCCATGTGTTTATAAAAACGTCAGTAGACGTCCCCTTTCTTAACACGGGAAGAAAATTCAGTCATTTCGCCTTTTGCGAGAGTGCTTGCTTGTGATACCCATTCGTCACGGCTCGCGCGGCCCTTGAAACCTTCTAGGTTGTCATCCACCCACGAAAGCTCTTCTGCGCTCCATTTTGCGATCTGATCAAAGTGGTAAAAGCCAAGCGTATTCAACAGCTTTTCCAATTTGGGACCAACACCTTTGATCATCTTCAGATCGTCAGCCCCCGCTTTGCGTGGTGCTTTCATGGTGCGTGGCTTTTTCGCCGCAACCGTGGCTTTTTCATCTGATTTAGGTGCGGCCTTTGGCTTTGCGGCGGCTTTGGCTTTCGGTGCTGCAGTCTTGGCAGCCGCTTTTTCTGACTTCACCCATGGTGTGATCAGAGGAACTTCGGTCCCATCAATACGCTTGACTGTATCGCCAATATCAGAGGCCAGTTGAGCTGACGCGTTATACTTGGTCTTGCCGCTGTCAAATTCGCCAAGGGATGTCAAACCTCCCAAAGGTTCTGCAGCGTAACGGCCATTTTGAGGACCCGGTGTCGGAACACGGCCTGCGGCCAGTTCGTCCAAAATCCATGCAAATTTTTCAGCGGTCAAATCTTCGTAATAATCTTTTCCAATTTGAACCATTGGCGCGTTAGAACAGGACCCAAGGCATTCCACCTCTTCCCAGCTGAACTTGCCATCTGCGGAAACTTCATGCGCTTTATCGGCAATTTTTTCCTTGCAGACGCCGATCAAATCCTCGGCACCACAAATCATGCAGGACAGTGTTCCACAGACCTGAACATGCGCCACACTACCCACAGGCTGTAGTTGGAACATGAAATAAAATGTCGCAACCTCAAGCGCGCGGATGTAGGCTATGCTCAGCATTTCGGCAACGCCCTCGATCGCTGGTCGTGTCAACCATCCCTCTTGCTCTTGGGCACGCCACAATAGCGGAATAATCGCCGATTGCTGACGACCCTCTGGGTATTTCTTAATTTGCGCTTCTGCCCATGCTTGGTTCGCGGGCGTAAAGGCGAAGCTTTCGGGTTGGTCGTGGTAAAGACGGCGTAGCATTAGCGGTCAATCTCTCCGAATACGATATCCATGGTGCCGATAATCGCGGCAACATCGGCCAATTGGTGGCCCTTTGCCATGTGATCCATGGCCTGAAGATGTGGGAACCCAGGTGCACGCAATTTCGCGCGATAGGGTTTGTTGGTACCATCCGCGACAAGATACACACCAAACTCACCCTTTGGCGCTTCAACAGCGGCGTAAACTTCACCCGCAGGAACGTGGAAGCCTTCGGTGTAAAGTTTGAAGTGGTGAATCAATGCCTCCATCGAGGTTTTCATGTCCGACCGTTTTGGCGGGGTTAGCTTGCCACGCGCCAATACATCGCCGGGACAGTCACGCAATTTCTGCACGGCCTGCAAGATGATGCCAACCGACTGACGCATTTCTTCCATGCGCACCAAATAACGGTCATAACAATCCCCGTTTTTACCCACAGGAATATGGAATTCAAATTCGTCATAGCATTCATAAGGCTGCGCACGACGCAAATCCCACGCAAGGCCCGAACCACGCACCATAACACCAGAGAAGCCATAGTTTTGAATGTCTTCTTCTGTGACAATACCGATATCGGCGTTTCGCTGTTTAAAGATGCGATTTTCGGTCAACAGATCGTCAATATCTTCCAAACGTGCTGGGAACTGATGCGCCCATGCCTCGATATCGTCAATCAACTCGGCTGGAAGATCCTGATGCACACCACCTGGACGGAAATACGCCGCGTGCAAACGCGCACCGCAGGCGCGTTCATAAAAACACATCAGCTTTTCACGCTCTTCAAATCCCCAAAGCGGTGGCGTCAATGCACCCACATCCATCGCCTGTGTGGTAACGTTCAGCAGGTGGTTCAAAACCCGTCCGATTTCAGAATAAAGAACACGGATCAGGGATGCGCGACGGGGCACTTCGACACCCGTCAGCTTTTCAATCGCAAGACACCATGCGTGTTCTTGGTTCATGGGAGCCACATAATCCAACCGATCAAAATACGGCAGGTTTTGCAGGTATGTGCGGCTTTCCATCAATTTTTCGGTACCGCGGTGCAACAATCCAACGTGCGGGTCGCAGCGCTCTACAATTTCACCGTCCAATTCCAGAACCAAACGCAACACGCCGTGTGCCGCAGGGTGCTGGGGCCCAAAGTTGATGTTAAAGTTGCGGATTTGCTGTTCGCCTGTTTGGGCGTCTTCGAAACCTTTTGATCCGTCCATCATTTCGCGGCCTCTTTCTCATCACCCGGAAGGATATATTCCGCCCCTTCCCATGGGCTCATAAAGTCGAATTGACGATATTCTTGGGTCAATTTCACGGGTTCATATACCACACGCTTTTCCGCCTCATCATAGCGCACTTCGACGTATCCCGTTGTTGGGAAATCTTTGCGCAATGGATAGCCGCGGAAACCATAGTCCGTCAGCAGGCGGCGCAAGTCGGGGTGGTTTGTGAACAAAATGCCAAACATATCGAACACTTCACGTTCAAACCAATTCGCACTTGGATGCACATTCACGATAGAGGGCAACATATCCTCTTCACGGATCGAAACGCGCAAACGAATGCGGTGATTTTGATACATGGATAAGAAATGATAGACCACATCAAACCGCTTGGCCCGCTCTGGGTAATCAACGCCTGTGATATCGACAAGTGTTGAAAATTTGCAGCGTTGATCCGATTTCAGGAATTCAACAAAATCTTCGATGTTTGAGGGCGCAACGTCCACCGTCAATTCATCATGTGCGATGGACCATGACAAAACGCAATCATTGCGTTTCAGCGACAGGTATTCACCCAATTCTTGCAAGGCAGCCGTCATCGTACCAATGTCCCCGTGCGTCTGATTTTACGTTGCAATGCCATCACCCCATAAAGCAGTGCCTCTGCCGTTGGAGGGCAGCCTGGAACATAGACATCAACGGGAACGATCCGATCGCATCCGCGTACAACAGAATAGGAATAGTGGTAATACCCACCACCGTTTGCACAGGACCCCATGGAAATCACATAGCGTGGTTCTGGCATCTGATCATATACCTTGCGCAGCGCAGGGGCCATTTTGTTTGTCAATGTGCCCGCAACAATCATCAAATCAGACTGACGTGGTGAGGCGCGCGGCGCTGTTCCAAACCGTTCAAGGTCATAGCGCGCCATGGCAGAGTGCATCATTTCAACCGCACAACAAGCCAACCCAAATGTCATCCAGTGCAGCGACCCTGTGCGCGCCCAATTGATGATATCCTCGGTTGAGGTTAACAAGAATCCCTTGTCCTGCAATTCGCGGTTCAGCTCTTGAACAGCAACGTCGCGGTCATAACCCGCTGTGTTGGCTCCGGTCATTACTCCCATTCCAAGGCTCCTTTTTTCCACTCATAGGCAAAGCCGATGGTCAAAACTCCCAAGAACACCATCATCGACCAAAATCCAACCATGCTGATATCCTTGAACGCGACGGCCCATGGGAACAAAAAGGCGATTTCCAAATCAAAGATGATGAACAAAATCGACACCAGATAAAAACGGACATCAAATTTCATTCGCGCATCATCAAATGCGTTAAAACCACATTCATAGGCCGATACTTTTTCTGGATCAGGATTACGAACGGCGATCACAGCGGCGGCAAGGATCAAAACAAGACCTAGTCCAATCGCAATGGCCAAAAATACAAGGATAGGGAGGTATTCCCGCAGCATCTCTTCCACAGATTGCTCCTTTCGCGTGCTACAATCGAAAACGATTGCAAATCATGTTGGCTTGCGCGTGGTTTACTCCTGCCGCTGCATGGGGTCAACAGATACGCAAAACATTCATTTTCGTGAATGGGTTGTTGGCTCTCACATAGTGTAATAGCGGCAAAACCCCACGTTATTTAAGTCTAAGATCCTTATTTTATCCCTGCCCCAATCGCAAAGGCGATGTTGCACGACATCTTGTCACAAAGAAAAATGCAAAAAATTAGATTTTTGGTTTCCGAAAGTACCCTTATTCTGCGTCCTGCGATACAAATTGAATCAATAAATCACCCGCCTGCACCTGCTGTTCGGGATTGCACAGCACCTCTTCAATCACACAATCACGCGGGGCGCGCAGAATGTGTTCCATCTTCATCGCTTCCAACATCAACAATGCATCGCCCTCCTGCACCTTTTGGCCAGCGGTGACTGCAACCTGTTTCACCAATCCGGGCATGGGGGATTGAATACCCGTTTGCGATGCCCCTGCATCGCTTTTGCGATCCAGTGGATCAATCAGTTGAAAATGATAGGGCGTTGGACCAAAACAACTGACATGCCCGCCAATCTTGCGAGCGAAAGGAAGCGGGACACCATCGAGTTCAAACCCTCCGCAGGTCGGGACAAGCGTATGGATTTGACCTGCGTATTCATTTTGGATCTGATCCGCACGATAGCTGATCCGTGCCTCATAGGTCTGATCCGCCCATTTCATGGATACCGTTTGGGCAATACGACCCCATTGGGAAAACCCAGCAAAGGGAACATCAATAGGATCATAAAGTGCCATGAAAGCCGACAAAACAACCGCGATTGGCGGTTCATCAGGTCCGATCAATGCGGTTAAGTCCCGTTCGATCAATCCCGTATCAACGCGACCATGTGCGAAATCATCATGACGACAAAGCGCGGTCAAAAACCCGATATTCGTCGTCACACCCACGATTTCAGTCTGCGCCAACGCGTGGTGCAATTTATTCAACGCCTCATCCCGCGTTTTGCCATGTGTAATGACCTTGGCAATCATCGGATCATAAAAGGGGGAAATATCATCCAACGGACGAACCCCCGTGTCATTTCGTGCAGCCTTGGAAAAGACCAAGTGATCAATGTGACCCGTGGCTGGTAGGAAGCCCGCAGGCACATCCTCGGCGTAAAGGCGGGCTTCGAACGCATGACCATTTATGTTTAGGTCCTCTTGGCGTACGGGAAGCGCAGCACCCGCCGCCACACGCAATTGCCATTCAACCAGATCAACCCCCGTAATCGCCTCGCTCACTGGGTGTTCAACCTGTAGACGGGTGTTCATTTCCATGAACCAAAACCCATCCGTGCGCAGGCCATTTGATCCATCCACGATGAATTCAACCGTCCCTGCCCCCTTGTACCCGATTGCTTTGGCCGCCTGAACGGCCGCCTGCCCCATTGCGGCACGCACTTCTTGCGTCATGCCGGGGGCTGGGGCCTCTTCGATCACTTTTTGATGGCGGCGCTGCAGGGAACAGTCACGTTCAAACAGGTGGATTGCATCACTGCCATCGCCAAATACCTGCACCTCGATATGGCGGGGGGATAGAATGTATTTTTCGATCAAAACATCCGCATTGCCAAAGGCCGATTGCGCCTCGGCCCGCGCCGAGGCGAGCGCCTGATCAAAGTCGCGGGTATCGTCGACGCGGCGCATCCCCTTGCCCCCGCCCCCTGCGACAGCCTTGATCAACACAGGATAGCCGATATCAGAGGCCGCAGCACGCAGATGATCATTCCCCTGATCCGCACCGTGATAGCCAGGAACAACTGGGACACCCGCCTGTTCCATCAGGGCTTTGGCTGCGTCCTTTAAACCCATGGCACGGATTGCATCACTGGATGGCCCGATAAAGGTTAGTCCAGCAGCCTCAACCGCCTCAACAAAATCTGGGTTTTCTGAGAGGAAGCCGTAACCAGGGTGGATCGCCTCGGCCCCACGATCAAGTGCGGCCTGAATAATCACATCGCCGCGCAGATAACTTTCGCTGGGTTGCGCACCCCCGATATGCACTGCCTCATCCGCGCAGGCGACATGCAGGGCATGCGCATCGGCATCCGAATAAACGGCCACGGTAAGAACACCCATATCCCGCGCCGTGCGCGCAATCCGACAGGCGATTTCGCCGCGATTGGCGATCAGAATTTTTTTAAACACGCGTGTCTCCTCCTGAATAGCACGCGACCATGCGCGTCGTTAGCCCATCGGCATTCAGCTCCATCGTATCAACAACCTGAATCCCGTTTTCGCATGCATAGACCATCGACATGGATTGCATGCCGACATGAACGGATTTCAGTATGAACTGCAGATCAGGATTTCCCATCCCAACGGTGAAATAATCCCGCAGCGCCGATTTTCCGTGCAACCATCCGTCTGATTTATTCAAACGGCGTTTGACCAAAGGGGAACACACAGACACGTCATCTGCATAATGCATCATCACGGCATCCAAATCGCGGTTGTTCCACGCATCTATCCAGTTTTGAGCCTTAGTTTGGGCGGTGTTTTGTGTCAGGTTCATGAGGTCCACCTACATTCTAAAGACGCCGAATTTTGTGTCCTCAATCGGTGCATGCATCGCAGCATGCAAAGATTGATAAAGGACTTCGCGTGAATGGCGCGGATCGATGATCCCATCATCCCATAACCGCGCCGAGGCATAGAGGGGATGGCTCTGCTGTTCAAACATGTCAATCGTGGGCTGTTTGAATGCGGCTTCTTCCTCGGCACTCCACGTCCCGCCCGCACGTTCAATCCCGTCGCGTTTTACGGTGGCCAAAACGCCCGCCGCCTGTGCACCGCCCATCACAGAAATGCGACTGTTGGGCCAAGTCCATAAAAACCGTGGTTGATAAGCGCGTCCCGCCATTCCATAATTTCCGGCCCCAAAACTGCCCCCCACCAACATCGTGATTTTGGGAACAGAGGTTGTGGCAACGGCTGTCACCATTTTTGCGCCGTGTCGTGCGATCCCTTCGTTTTCATATTTTTGCCCAACCATAAAGCCCGTGATATTTTGCAAAAAGACCAGCGGGATTTTGCGCTGTGAACACAGTTCAACAAAATGCGCACCCTTTTGTGCCGCCTCGGAAAACAGAACACCGTTGTTGGCAATGATCCCAACAGGGCATCCCATCACATGGGCAAATCCCGTGACCAATGTTTCGCCAAAGCGCGCCTTAAATTCATCAAAGCGCGATCCGTCCACCAATCGGGCAATCACTTCCCGAATGTCATAGGGTTGGCGCAAATCATTTGGCACCACACCCAACAATTCGGCGGGATCATAGGCGGGATCTTCTGGGGTGGCCCAGTTCTGTGTCTCAAGTGATGGGCGGTTCAGGTTTGACACCGCCTGTCGCGCCAATGCGATTGCATGGGCATCATCCTCGGCCAGATAATCTGCAACGCCAGACAGGCGGGTGTGCACATCGCCCCCACCCAATTCTTCGGCGCTGACAACCTCGCCCGTTGCGGCCTTGACCAAGGGGGGGCCCGCCAAGAAAATTGTGCCCTGTTCTTTTACGATAATGGTAACATCTGACATCGCTGGGACATAGGCACCACCCGCCGTGCAGGACCCCATCACAATGGCGACTTGCGGAATGCCCTTGGCGCTCATCCGTGCTTGATTGTAAAAGATGCGGCCGAAATGATCGCGGTCTGGAAAAACCTCATCCTGATTGGGCAAATTGGCCCCACCGCTATCCACCATGTAAATACAAGGCAGATTGCATTCCTCGGCGATTTCCTGGGCGCGGAGGTGTTTTTTGACGGACATGGGATAATAGGTGCCGCCCTTTACCGTCGCATCATTACACAGGATCATGCAGGTGACACCCGAGACCGTGCCAATGCCCGCAATCATTCCCGCAGCGGGGGCCGCCCCATCGTAAAGACCATGTGCGGCCGTGGCCCCAACCTCAAGAAATGCGGATCCATGATCCAAGAGGTTCGCCACACGATCACGGGGCAACATTTTGCCACGCGCCACATGGCGATCGCGCGATTTCGCACCCCCACCCAATTGCGCAAGTTCTGCGGCGGCGCGAACGTCTTCTAAGGCCGCCAAATTGGCATCCTGATTTTGACGAAAACTTTCCGAGGCCGAAGATATATTGGATTTCAGCTTCATTGTTCGGTTCCTTCATTCTCTGCACACGCACGGGCACGCAATGCTTTGCGGATGACTTTTCCTGTGACGGTCATGGGCAATTCATCCAAAAAACTAATTTCACGGGGATAGGCGTGTTTGGCCAAACGCTCTTTCACATACATTTTTAACGCATCACGCAATTCATCAGATGACGTGAACTCGGCTTTCAACACCACGTAGGCCTTTACAATTTCGGTGCGCATCGGATCGGGTTTGCCAACAACCCCAACGGTGGCCACGACGGGATGGGTGAGCAGACAATCCTCAATCTCAGCAGGGCCAATGCGATATCCCGCCGAGGTGATCACATCATCATCCCGCCCGACAAAGCGGATATACCCCTGATCGGCAATGCCGCGATCCCCCGTCAGCATCCAATCGCCGCGGAATTTTTCCTGCGTCGCGGTGGGATTATTCCAATATTCAATCATCATGCTAACGGCCCCACGGCGGATGGCGATATCGCCCTCTGCCTCCGTGGGGGAACCCACGTCATCAATCACACACACATCAAACCCAGGCACGGGTTTCCCAATCGCCCCGTTTTTAACAGGGAAGGCCGCCTGACAACTGGATACCACCATGTTGCATTCGGTTTGTCCGTAAAATTCATTGATCGTAACGCCCAGCGCATCCCGCGCCCATTCCAACATTTCTGCACCCAGCGGTTCACCCCCGCTGGCGACCGAGCGCAGGCCTGTGATGTTGCAATCCGCCGCCTTAATCATGCGCAGCGCAGTTGGCGGGAAAAAGACGTTTTTGACGCCTAACGTTTCAATAATATCTTTCGCTGTATCAGGTTTGAATTTCACCAATCGTGCCGCCACCACAGGCACGCCCAGCGCTAGGCCCGGCATCAGCACGTCAAACAATCCACCAATCCAGGCCCAATCCGCAGGTGTCCAAATCACATCCCCATTTTGGCCTAGATAATCATGGCTCACCTCGACTCCGGGCAGGTGTCCTATCAGAACGCGATGCGCGTGTAGCGCACCTTTTGATTTGCCCGTGGTGCCGGAGGTATAGATCAAAACGGCGGGTGTTTCAGAGGTTGTATTTGCGCAAGCGAATGGTTGATCTGACAAAGTCAGCTCCTCTGGCAGGACCTGTGTCACATTCAATTCATTCAATCCCGAATGCCCCTCTTCATCCACAATCACGCATTTCGCGCCTGCATCCACTAGGCGCGATGACAAGGCTTCTGGTCCAAACAGTTTGAACAGTGGGATAGAAATGGCCCCCAATTTCCAAATCGCGATATGCGCGGCGGCGGTCCATAGGTCCTGACTGCGCAGCACAGCGATCCGATCCCCGTGAACGACACCTAAGCATTGCAGATGATGCGCCAGCGTATCCGCGGCGCGCGACAGATCGGCATAGGTATGATGTTTGATATTACCCAGATCGGATCCATCAATAATGGCGGTTTTGTCTGGGTCACGGTCACACCAGACATCACAGACTTGTGCAGCCATATTCATATGCTGCGGCACATTCCACCGAAAATCAGCATAGGCCCGATCATAGTCCTGAAAGGGATCAATCATGCATCACCCATTCTGCGCGTCCACCAATCAACTGACCCCAATGCCCCGCACGATAGGATACGGTTCCCCCATTCGGATGCGCACATTTCACAATGATACGTTCCCAAAATGTCTGACCCACCTCGCCATGACATGCACTGCTATCAGTAACGTAATCATTTGCGGCCATTTCGGACAGGAATTCCCCAACATAATGGTCAATGATGTCCGTCTCGGTCATTGTACTGACCTTGTACCCAAGACGCACACCAACAAAGATAAGAAAGACCGCCAAGGCAATGACGCCAACCCATGTGGGGGAAACAGACATCTTAGCGCTGCAATCCCATCAATTCACGACCAATCAACATGCGGCGAATTTCCGATGTGCCCGCACCGATTTCCATCAGTTTGGCATCGCGGAAAATACGGCTAACGGCACTGTCGGATAGAAACCCTGCGCCACCCATCGCCTGCACCGCCTGATGGGACACTTTCATCGCCTCTTCTGAGGCGTAAAGCACGCAGGCCGCCGCGTCCTGACGGGTGACTTGCCCTCGATCACAAGCTTTGGCCACCTCGTAAACATAGGCGCGGGATGTGTTCATCGCCGTGTACATGTCAGCGATTTTACCCTGCATCAGTTGAAAATCTCCAATGCTTTGGCCGAATTGTTTGCGCTCTACCATGTAGGGCATAACCTCATCCAAGCAGGCGGCCATAATCCCTGTGCCAATCCCTGACAGAACCACGCGTTCATAATCCAACCCCGACATTAACACGCGTGCGCCTTTGCCCTCTTCCCCCAGAACATTTTCAAAGGGGACTTCGACATTTTCAAACACCAATTCGGCGGTGTTTGATCCGCGCATCCCCAGTTTGTCAAAATGGCGCGAGGTTGAAAAACCTGTCATTTCCTTTTCAACAATGAATGCAGTGATCCCTTTTGACCCCACATCGGGATCCGTTTTGGCATAAACCACCAATGTATCTGCATCAGGTCCGTTGGTGATCCAATATTTGTTCCCGTTCAAAACGTAATATCCGTTGCGTTTTTCCGCACGTAGCTTCATCGATACGACATCTGATCCAGCAGAGGGTTCGGACATCGCCAATGCGCCAACATTCTCCCCCGAAATCAATTTGGGCAGGTAGTGTTGTTTCTGTTGTTCTGTTCCGTTCAATTTGATCTGGTTCACACATAAGTTTGAATGCGCGCCATAGGACAGGCTGACAGATGCACTGGCGCGGGCAATTTCCTCAACCACAATGGTATGGGCCAGATAGGACATATTTGCCCCACCATAGGCTTCGTCCACTGTCACGCCCAACAGGCCCAAATCCCCCATTTCACGCCAAAGTTCATTCGGAAATTCATTGGTGCGATCAATCTCGGTGGCCATGGGTTTGACCCTTTCTTGCGCCCAACGATGCACAGTTTCCTGCAATGCATGAACATCTTCACCCAAATCGAACGTCATCGAATGTAAAAACATGTGGGAATTCCCATTTTATTGAACACTTGTTCATTATTGTGAGAGATGTGCTGAAATGGGTCAAGACCCTTTCAAAGAACGTCCCGTCATATTGGCATACACATACGGGGAAGCGGATGCTACAAGGGGGATAGAAAGGAACCAAGATGAACAAAACACTGAACATTGCGCTAATCAGCATCGCGATTGGCATCTTGGTTTTTGGGCTGAAATATTGGGCCTATTGGATCACAGGGTCTGTGGCCCTGTTTTCCGATGCTCTGGAAAGCACGGTGAATGTTGCAACCGCTTTGGTTGCCTTTATCGCAATTCGGGTTGCCGCAATCCCAGAGGATGAAAACCACCCCTATGGCCATCACAAAGCCGAGTTGATGAGCGCGACATTAGAAGGTGCACTGATTATCATCGCGGCCTTTGTGATTTTGTGGCAGGCTTATTTGGCCCTGATGACACCCCGCCCCCTGACAGAGGTGCGCGAGGGGTTGGCGATCAACCTAGTCGCGGGCGTCATCAATGGTATTTGGTGTTATTATCTGCTGCGTGAAGGGCGTAAATTGCATTCCCCCGCGCTCGTGGCAGATGGCAAACACCTGTTGACGGATGTTTTTTCATCGCTTGGGGTGATTGCGGGGATCGCGCTTGCGGCATGGTTGGGAATTTGGTGGCTTGATGGGGCATTGGCGATTTTGGTTGCGGCCAATATTCTTTGGTCAGGGTATCATGTTGTTCAATCTTCGCTCAGCGGATTAATGGATGAGGCGTTAAGCGAAGCAGATCAAGCCACCATAAAATCCATCATCGCCGAACATGGTGCAGGCGCAGTTCAAGCGCATGATCTGCGCACACGACAGGCAGGTCAGGCCAAGTTCATTGATTTTCATCTTGTTGTGCCCAGCGACATGACTGTTTTTGACGCCCATGAACTCTGCGACCGTATTGAAGCAGCATTGAAAATTGAATTCGCACATATGCGAATCCACATTCACCTTGAACCCCAACACAAAGCCCATAAAACGGCCATTGAAATTGATACGATCCCCGATCACTCGGGCGATTGATGCACCTGTGAGACCACGTCACGAATGATGTGTGCGATCAATTTGCAATCGTCTACAGAAAACGTCAGGGGCAAACGCATGTCCATAATCGCCCCCAAAATACGATCACTTTGTGGCAGCGATTGTGGGCTGGCATAACGCCAACTGTCATAGCGTGATGTGAACCCTTGCGGCTCTGTCGCGCCAAACCATTTCAATTCGATCCCGCGATCAAAGCAGGCTTTCAACACGCGCTCAACCTTGGTCGCGCTCCAATCCAGCAGCAGAAATTGGATTGAGGAGCCCACATAAAATTCGTGCTCTGGGCGTTCGACCAATGTCAATCCGGGCGTATCGCGCAAACCCTGTTCAACGGCAACATACCGTTCGTTCCAGCGGGTGATCTGATCATCCAATGTTTTTAACTGTGGACGCAATATTGCAGCGCGCAAATGATCCATCCGACCCGAGACATTGGGCGTTTCGTAGCGAATGGTTTCGAAATACGCAGGATCAGGTGCAGAGGGATGTTTTTCGTATAACATGTAGGATCCCGATAGCATCACTGCACGTGCAGCGACATCGGGATCATCTGTCACCAACAATCCACCCTCGCCCGAGTTCATATGCTTGTAGGTCTGCGTGGAATAACACCCAATGACACCATCACAGCCTGATTGGCGACCTTTCCATTTTGCGCCCATTGTGTGCGCACAGTCTTCGATCACCTTGATCCCGTGTTCCTCACAAATCGCCAACAACGCATCCATGTCACACAGATGTCCACGCATATGGCTTAGCATCAGAACATCGGCCTGATCCGCCTTGGCACGCAGATCATCCAGATCAATCGTCAGGTGTTCGGTCACGTCCACAAACACCGGATCTGCGCCAACCGCGGCAATCGCACCTGGCACAGGGGCCAGCGTAAAAGCGTTTGTTAAAACACGATCCCCATGCCCAATCCCCAACGCCCGAAGCGCCGTTGCCATGGCATACCCACCCGAGGCCACCGCGAGGCAATAGCGCGAGCCGACGTAGCGCGCGAATTCCAATTCCAATTCGCCCACTTCGCCAATTTCATCTGGCGACACGTTATAACGATGTAAACGCCCCGATTGCATCACACGCACAGCCGCATCAATGGCTTCCGCGCTTAGCGGTTCCTGTTGGGTGAAATTTCCGTCAAATCTTTCGCTCATGTCGCTAACCTCGGCCATGATTTTTGCTGATCTAATCCAATGCGCGACATTTGTGCAATTAAAAGGTCGCAATTTCATGGGAATATGCAAATCTATTTCGGAAAGCTGCCGTGGAAAGGACCCCACATGACCCCGATTGAGCTGATCCACAAATTGAAACTGAACGACATTCCCGATGCGGTGAAAGAACAGGCCAAGCTGTCCATCCTTGATCTGATTGGAATTGGCGCAGGTGGGGCAGGCACGCGATTGTCCGCGATCATTCGCGAACATGCGGCACAGGAATTTGGCGGAACGATCCCCATGCTGTTTGATGGGCGCACCGCCAGTGCGCAGGGGGCCGCATTGGCCACAGGAATGACAATTGACAGCCTTGATGGTCATGACGGATTTAATACGGCCAAGGGGCATATTGGTGCGCCCCTGTTTCCTGCAATCCTTGCACTGGGATATGAACAACAGATTTCAGGGCGTGAAGTTTTGCTGGCAACCATTTTGGGCTATGAATTTGGCGCACGCGCGTCGATGGCGCAACATGCAACCGCACCAGATTATCACACATCTGGCAGTTGGGGCGCTGTGACGGCGGCGGCGGCAGGGGCCTACATCCTGCAACTAAATATGGATCAAACGCGCCACGCGCTTGGGATCGCCGAATATCACGGACCGCGCAGTCAGATGATGCGCTGTATTGATCACCCCACCATGCTAAAGGATGGCGCAGGTTGGGGATCCATGGCGGGTGTTTCGGCAGCAAAACTGGCCCAAGCGGGATTTACCGGCGCCCCTGCCCTGATCGTGGAAGAGGCGTCAGAGTTTTGGCACGATCTGGGTGAACGGTGGTATATGTTGGAACAATACTACAAAC
>JAKMGV010000084.1 GCA_022424725.1 Paracoccaceae bacterium | reverse complement strand
GCACAATCGGGGACAGAGCATTGAGTAAGGTCATTTTCCTTGACCTTGACGGAACGCTGACGGACGCGGGCCCTGGCATCAAAAACTGTTTTAATTATGCCTTGGAACGAATGGGGTTGCCAGAAATCAGGGCAAATAACGATTGGATTGTTGGCCCCCCCTTGTGGGACAGTTTTTCCAAAATCGGCGTTGCAGACGACCAACTTGATCATGCTGTAGATCTATACCGTGAAAGGTACCGTGATATCGGGTACCTTGAGAATGCATTGTATGATGGCGTCCTTGATCAACTAAGTCGATTGAAAGATCATTCATTCACACTTTGCTTGGCCACATCTAAGGCAGCAGAATACGCCGTCAAAATAACCGCGCATTTTGGCATTGATCGTTATTTGGACCATCAATTTGGGTCCGAGCTTGATGGAACAAGATCTGCCAAGACTGATTTACTGAAACATGGTTTGGATGTTACCAATAAGAGCGCAAAAGATGCCGTGATGGTTGGGGATCGGAGCTTTGACATATTGGGTGCACTTGCAAACGAGATGGCGGCCTTTGGTGTGTTGTATGGCTATGGCAATCAAGATGAACTGGAAGGCGCTGGTGCAGATGGATTGATTGAGGATCCATCTGAGCTTGCGCACTCGTTAATCACGTTTTTTGAATAGAGACTGAAATGAAGAATATTGACGCATTCGAGTTAACTGCGAACCTGATCAAATGTCCGTCTGTCACCCCAGACGAAGGTGGGGCGATCACGTTGTTGGACGAATTGTTGTCGCAAAACGGGTTTGAATGTACGCGCATCGAACGAGGTGGTGTCAGTAATCTCTTTGCGCGTTGGGGCGGTGGCAATAATGGGCGTACCTTTGGGTTTAACGGTCACACGGATGTTGTTCCCGTTGGTGATATTGCTGCATGGAGTGTTGATCCATTTGGTGCCGAGGTTAAGGACGGATTTCTGTATGGGCGTGGTGCTACGGATATGAAATCTGGCGTCGCGGCCTTTGTTGCAGCGGCAATTGATTTTACGTCCAATACCCCGCCTGACGGTTCGGTCGTCATTACCATAACGGGTGACGAGGAAGGCGATGCTATTGACGGTACAACAGCCATTCTTGATTGGATGCATGACAACGGTCAGTCGATGGACCATTGTTTGGTTGGCGAACCAACAAGCCCAAATCACATGGGTGAGATGATGAAAATTGGCCGCCGTGGATCATTGACCGCGTTCATAACAGTGCAAGGTGTTCAGGGGCATTCCGCCTATCCCCATCGCGCCAACAATCCCGTTTCGGCAATAGTTCAATTGATGAGTGCGCTTGAGGAAACTGCTCTGGATGACGGAACCGAGCATTTTGATCAATCCACGCTTGCAATCACGACGATCGACGTAGGGAATACGGCAACAAATGTTATTCCAGAAACATGTCGCGCCACAGTGAACATTCGATTTAACGATGCCCATTCAGGAAAATCGCTGACTGATTGGTTACAAAACCACTTGGATACAGTTTCCGAAAAAACCAAAACGCGCATTCAGATGAAAGTGAAGATTTCCGGTGAAAGTTTTATTACGCAGCCTGGTGAACTATCCGATCTTATTTCCCAAGCGGTTCAAGACGAGTTGGGCGTGATACCAGAAATGTCCACAACTGGCGGTACATCTGATGCGCGTTTTGTCAAAAATTTATGCCCCGTCACCGAATTTGGACTGGTGGGAAAAACAATGCATGCTGTTGATGAACGGGTCGAAATTGCCCAAATCCATCAATTAAAAAGCATCTATGGGCGTATTCTGAAAAACTATTTTGCCTGATCGATGCCCGATATTGATCGCCATGGTCAAGGCCCCGGTGGCAGGCCGCGTTAAAACGCGACTTGGCCGTGATGTCGGAATGACCAGTGCGGCCTGGTGGTATCGTCATCAAACTGCACGATTATTGCGCCAATTACGCGACCCAAGGTGGCGTATTGTTTTGGCGGTTGCAAAAACGCCTAATCAGCCTGATCCACCGTTCTGGCCCAAAGAACTACAGAGAGTGGATCAGGGAACTGGTGACCTTGGCCAACGAATGAAACGGCTTCTATCCCGTTTTCAGACGATACCCGCGTTAATCATTGGCTCCGATATCCCACAGATTGAAAAACGTCATATTGCCGAGGCGTTTAAACGACTGTCCAAAAACCAGTTTGTGTTTGGCCCATCAACCGATGGAGGTTTTTGGTTGGTCGGTGCGCCACGGTGTGCGTCGCTTCCAAACTCAATATTCACAAACTGTCGATGGTCGACTGAATTCGCTTTGATGGATGCAAAACGCAGCCTATCTGGTAGTATCTATAAAGATGTTGCAACCCTGTCCGATGTTGATGATGTAAACGACTTACTTAAGCTTGGATTTGCAATGACGACGAAAAATATCCATGTTAGTGAGCCATATGAATAAGTTACCATCAAAGAAAGATATCCTAGATTGGATATCGGATAACCCAACGCTGACTGCGAAACGCGATATTGCGAAGGCGTTTGGTATAAAGGGACCAGATCGGATTGAGCTTAAGAAAATTTTGCGTGAACTTGAATCGGATGGCCACCTGAGTAAGCGCAAGAATTCCTTCCGTGACCCCAACCAATTACCGCCTGTCAGCATTGTCGAAGTGATGGCTCCGACATCTGACGGCGATTTGTTTGCGCGGCCGCTTGAATGGGATGGCGACGATGTAGAGCCGATTATTTTATTGATGACACGTAAATCGGATCCAGCGCTGGGTCGTGGTGATCGGTTACTTGCAAAATTAACAAGGGTATCTGACGAACAATACCAATACGAGGGTCGTTTGATCCGCAAAATTGGGATCAGCCCCACCCGTGTCCTCGGTGTGTTTAGACAAACTTCCGAGGGGGGACGCATTGTTCCAATTGATAAAACGGGCAAGGAGTGGGCCGTCCCTGAACAAGGGAGCCGCGGCGCGAAAGATGGAGAGTTGGTTTTAGCCGAGCAGATCGGCCCAAAAGCGCGTATGGGATTACCCAAGGCGAGTGTCGTGGAGAGATTGGGCAACCCGTCAGCACCAAAAGCAGTATCACTGATTGCGATCCATCAACATGGCATTCCAGATCATTTTCCGGATGATGTTGTTGCCGAAGCGGATAATCAGAAGCCAGCGCCACTGGGTAATCGGACCGATTTTCGGGATGTGCCTTTTGTCACCATTGATCCTGCGGATGCGCGTGACCATGATGATGCATGTTTTGCTGAACGTGATCCTGATCCGAAAAACAAAGACGGTTATCTAATCTGGGTCGCGATTGCGGACGTTGCCCACTATGTCAGGCCTACATCAAAATTGGATCAAGAGGCGCGGTTGCGAGGGAATTCAACATATTTTCCAGATCGCGTCGTTCCAATGCTTCCAGATCGTCTATCTGGTGATTTATGCTCGTTGCACGAAGGCGTTCCGCGCGCATCCATTGTTGTGCGCATGCAGATCGACAAAGATGGTCAGAAGCTGGGGCATACGTTTTTTCGGGGATTGATTAAATCGCACGCATCGCTGACTTATGAAGAGGTGCAGAGCGCAGTTGATGGCAAACCAAATGACAAGTGTTTGCCGTTATTAGAGACTGTTATTCGACCATTATACGACGCATATCATGCATTGGTGAAGGCGCGAGAGTTACGTGCACCCCTGGATCTTGAATTGCCCGAACGTCGCGTTGAGTTAAGCGATGAGGGCAAAGTGACATCCGTCAATTTCAAAGATCGGCTTGATGCGCATAAGTTGATCGAAGAGTTTATGATTTTGGCAAATGTGTCTGCGGCAGAGGTTTTAACCGAGAAGAAGTCGCCTTTGTTGTTCCGTGTTCACGAAGAGCCATCGGATGACAAACTGGAATCATTACGTGAAACGGCAAAATCGGCCGGATTGGTTCTTGCCAAAGGACAGGTTCTTCGCACGAAACACCTAAACATGCTATTGCAGCAAGCGCGCGACACAGAGCATTCAGAACTGATCAACATGTCAACGCTGCGATCAATGACGCAAGCCTATTATAGTCCCGAAAATTTTGGACACTTTGGCTTGTCTCTTCGGTCGTATGCACATTTTACCTCGCCCATTCGTCGCTATGCCGATTTGATTGTGCATCGCGGTCTAATTTCTGCGCATGGATGGGGTGACGATGGATTGACAGCATTTGACATCGAAAATTTGGCTGAAACGGCGAATAAGATTTCGGAAACGGAACGTCGATCAATGTTAGCAGAACGGGACACGACGGATCGTTATTTGGCGGCTTATTTGTCCGAAAAAATGGGATCCGAGTTTCAAGGTAAAATAAGCGGAATTGCCAAGTTTGGGATATTTGTTCGATTGGACGAAACGGGTGCTGACGGCATTATCCCCATTCGTTCGTTAGGGCGTGAATATTTCGACTACGATCAAACAACCAACACTTTGATGGGCAGCGAAACAGGCATCACATTTTCATTGGGATTGCGCGTTACGGTGCGATTGATCGAAGCAGAGCCAACAGCGGGTGGTGTTGCATTCGAACTCATATCAATTAACGATGAAATCTATAAGCGCACAGGTGGACGGCGGGGTCGCGGTGACCGACCCAAGCGCATGCTGGTCAAGTCCAAACGAAAAGACGCAAAATCGAAATTGAAAGCGCGTCGTAGACGGACAGGTTCATGAGTTTTGATCAATGGATTTTTGAGCATTTTCCAAAACTGATCGGGCATGTTCAGTTACTTCCTGAAGTATTGGAAAAAGATAATCAGCAGTCCGAATTCACACTGCCCCCATGGGATTACATTGATCGGCTTGCAACACCGGAACGAATGATCCTAGGACAAAAATATTTGGTTGAATTTGATACAGAATTAAACTGTATATTTGATCGTTTCGGCGTTTCACCTTCACTGTTATTGGCGATTTGGGGCATTGAAGCAAATTTCGGTAAGGCCCTAGGTACCTTTCCAATTGGATCAGCACTCGCAACGCTGGCTTTTTCAGGCCGTGCGCGACGCAGACCATATTTCACTGCACAGCTACAGTATTATTGCTCGGAAATTTATCCATTGCAGGGTGTGGGGAAACCCATCTGCGGCAGCTGGGCTGGTGCGTCTGGGCATATGCAATTTATGCCAGAAACATACGCCAAATTTGGGGTTCCATATCGCTCTAGCGGGCCCGCAAATATTTGGGCTTCGATCCCCGATGCATTGATGTCTGCTGCAAATTATTTGGCTGCAGAAGGGCTAAAAGAAGGTGACTGTCTTATCAAAAAACCTAGTTTAGAGACTGATATTGGCTATTCTTGGGATGGTATTCATTATGCTGCTGATGCCACGGTCTGGGCTGAGCGTGGTCTGAAGATTGAGGATGCGAAAGACGCGGAAAAATATTTCTGTGTATCGCCCGTAGGTCGGCATGGACCACGGATTTTATTGGGTGGACAGGTGTTGGCCCTTTACCAATATAATCGTTCTATTAACTATGTCTTGGCAGTTTCAAAACTTGCGACAATGATTGATGGTGGACATGTTGATTGGTCTTGGGATCGCACAGCCAGGCCATTGGGTAGATCAGAGCTCACAGAATTACAGTCGATTTTGACCGAGCTGGGATATAACGCAGGTGCATCAGACGGAATTATGGGGCCAGATACAGTTCGTGCAGTGATGCAAGCGCAAACTGGGCTGGGAATTGAGGCGGATGGTTATCCAGATTTGGTACTTCTTGCGCATCTAAAGACCCTAAAAAATTAACCTTCGCCCCAGGGAATCCAAACCGTTTTCTTTTCTATTGCGTGATCCAAGAATTCGCGAATGTCCGTCGCTCCGTTTACATGTGCCCAAGTTCGTTTTAAGTTTGTCGCTGAATGTGCTTCGATCGTGGATGAAATTGCAGCGGTTTCTGCACTCCAAATGGCATCGATATCCATGTGCATCGCAGTGTGTTTTGCAACATCGCTATGGTCTGCAAACAATATATTCACCACGCCCGCTGGAATATCAGATGTCTCAATCACTTGGATCAGCTCTCCTGCAATGATTGGATTGATCTCTGATGGGAATACGATCACACGATTTCCAACTGCGATGGTTGCGGCGATCATGCGCACCAAACCCAGCAAAGCATGTTCTGTGGGCGCGAATGCGGCAATCGTTCCGACTGGTTCGTTCAGAGATAAAGCAAGGCCGCGCATTGGCACATTGCGCACGTCGCCATCAAATTTGTCAGACCATGCCGCACATTCAAAGATGGTTTCTAGCGTCGCTTGTACCTCATCCACGCCTGACATGCCGCGTGGTTGGAACGTATCGATTAGTCCGGCGAATTCATCTGCCCGCGCCGAAAGATTTTCGGCAAAATAATAAAGTATTTGCGATCGCAAGTGACCTGTTGAAGATGACCAACCACTGGCCTTATTCGCCGCCTCAACAGCATTTCTCAGATCTTTCCTGTTCGAGATTGGAATATCGTATTTTGCAGCATTGGATGGATCTGATATCTGTTTTGTATATCCCCCATCTGGTCGTGATTGTTTTCCTCCAACATAATTTTTATAGGTCCGATTAATGGACACGGGTCGATTTATAGTTGTTTCGTTTGCTGCATAATTAGCGGGTTCCTTGGGTACACTTATTGGGCGGGTATAGGCCATCAGGCCTTCCCAACCACCTTCGCGTCCGAACCCACTTTCTTTGGTCCCCCCGAACCCAGCGGCGGCATCAAAGAAGTTTGTTCCGTTTACCCAAACAACGCCCGCTTTCAGTTTTGGGGCCATTCCTAGGGCAAGGTTTATATTTTCACTCCAAACCGATGCGGCGAGGCCATATCGAGTGTTATTAGCTAATGAGACAGCCTCAGATGGTGTTCTGAATGTGGTGGATACTAGGACAGGACCAAATATTTCCTCTTGCGTCAAAGTATCGCTTGTTTCCACGTCCCGAATTAAGGTTGGAGGGTGATAATACCCGTTATCGGGCATTGTCGTCTCAGCGAACGTGATTTTTGAGGGATCGCAGGACGATAGCATGGATTTGATACGATCCAATTGTGCCTGACTGTTGATCGCACCCATATCAATTGATTTGTCTAATGGATCGCCGATCCGCAGTTTTTTCATTCTGTTTACAAGTTTGGAATGAAATTTACCCGCGACACCTGCCTGTACCAGCAATCGTGATCCCGCACAGCAGACTTGTCCCTGATTAAACCAAATGGCATCAACAACCCCTTCGACCGCGCTGTCTAAATCTGCATCGTCAAAAACGATGAAGGGTGACTTTCCCCCCAACTCAAGGGTCAGAGATTTCCCTGAACCCGCTGTTGTCTGTCGGATTTTTCGGCCTACGTCGGTCGATCCAGTAAATGCAACTTTGTGCACACCTTTGTGACTCACGATCATGTCACCCACATCTCCATCGCCTGTCACGATATTCACAACGCCAT
>JAKMGV010000255.1 GCA_022424725.1 Paracoccaceae bacterium | reverse complement strand
AGCATGGGTATTGCAGTCGTCATTTTAGCGGCAGGAAAAGGAACGCGGATGAATTCGGACCTGCCCAAGGTGCTGCACCCCATCGCGCAGGTTCCCATGCTGGCCCATGCGATCAAATCAGCGCAGGCCACAGACCCAGATCACATTGTCGTCGTCGCAGGACATGGCGCCGATGCCGTGCGCGATGCAACCGCAGAGTATGCCCCCGACGCGCAGGTTGTTTTACAAGCAGAGCAACTGGGCACAGGCCACGCCGTCGCACAAGCCAAAGCGGTGCTGGGGAATTATGACGGCGATATACTGGTCCTATATGGCGATACACCGTTTATCAGTGATCAAACCATTGCCGACATTGCCACAGCCCGTGCCAATGCGGATTTGGTTGTTCTGGGATTTCATGCGGCGGATCCGGGCCGCTATGGCCGATTGGTTACCGATGGCGATGCGTTGGAAAAGATCGTGGAATATAAGGATGCAAGCGAAGATGAACGCACCATAACATTGTGCAACAGTGGTGTGATGGCCGCACGCGCGTCAGATATGTTTGATTGGATCGACGCCACAGGAAACGACAATGCATCTGGTGAATATTATCTAACCGATTGTGTTGAAATCGCACGGGCGCGCGGCAAAACCGCCAGTTGCGTGATTTGTGATGAGGCTGAAACATTGGGCGTCAATTCACGCGCACAATTGGCCGAGGCTGAAGCCGCCTTTCAAACCCGGGCACGGGCCGAGGCGATGGAAAACGGCGTCACCCTATATGCCCCTGACACGGTACATTTAGCCTATGATACCGTGATTGGTCGAGACACAGTGATTGAACAAAATGTTGTATTTGCACAAGGCGTCACCGTGGAAAGTGGGGCCACCATCCGCGCCTTTTCCCACCTAGAGGGGTGCCATGTTGCGCGTGGTGGGATCATTGGCCCCTACGCCCGCCTGCGCCCCGGTGCGGAATTGTCAGAAGATGTGCGCATCGGCAATTTTGTTGAGGTCAAGAACGCACTGATTGGCGAAGGATCCAAGGTCAATCACCTAAGCTATGTCGGGGACGCTGAAATTGGCAGCGGATCAAACATTGGGGCAGGGACGATCACCTGTAACTATGACGGTGTGATGAAGCATAAAACCACGATTGGGAATGATGTGTTTGTCGGGTCAAACACATTGCTGGTGGCCCCTGTTACGCTGGGCGATAAATCCATGACGGCGACTGGGGCCGTGATTACCAAAGATGTTCAGGCAGAGGCATTGGCCATTGCCCGTGTGGATCAGGTCAACAAACCGCGCATGGCGGTGAAACTATTTGATATTTTAAGAAAACGTAAAGCCAAAAGAAATTCGGAGACAACGTAATGTGTGGGATCGTAGGAGTATTAGGCAGCCATGAGGCCGCGCCAATTTTGGTGGACGCCCTGAAACGTTTGGAATACCGCGGCTATGACAGCGCGGGTATTGCAACCGCACACAATGGCGCATTGGACCGCCGCCGCGCGGTGGGAAAACTGGCCGAACTTTCCGATGTATTGGTACATGATCCGCTGGTTGGAAAAGCGGGCATTGGACATACCCGTTGGGCCACCCACGGTGAACCCAGTGTGAAAAACGCCCACCCCCACCAAAAAGAACAAGTGGCCGTGGTCCATAATGGCATTATTGAAAATTTCCGCGAACTGCGTGAGGAATTGGCAAACCACGGTTTGCGCCCTGAAACGGATACGGATACCGAAACCGTTGCGATGTTAACCCATCACATGCTGACCAGTGGCATGTCACCCGTCGAAGCCGCGCGTGAAACGATTGCCAAATTGGAAGGCGCTTTTGCCCTATGCTTTTTGTTTCAGGGTGAAGAGGATCTATTGATTGTGGCGCGCAAGGGCTCTCCCCTCGCCATCGGATATGGGGACAACGAAATGTTCGTGGGATCGGACGCGATTGCATTGGCACCTATGACAAACCGCATCACCTATTTGTACGAAGGCGATTTTGCGGTCCTAACCCGCACCTCAGTTCAGATTTGGGACGCCCAAGGTACGCTTGCCAATCGCGAAGTGCGCACCATCCGTGGAGAGGCGGGACGCTATGACAAAGATGGCTATCAACATTTCATGGCCAAGGAAATTCATGAACAACCCAGCGTGATTAGCAAGGCGATCAAACATTATTTGGGTGAAGATGGGCATAACGTGACCTTGCCTGGTGAGGGATTGGATTTCACCCAATTTGACCGCATTACGATGGTGGCCTGTGGCACGGCATATCTGGCATGTTTCACGGCAAAATATTGGTTTGAACAGGTGGCACGCATCCCCGTTGAGGTGGATATCGCCTCTGAATTCCGCTACCGCGAACCGCCCATCTCCGGTCGAACCCTTGCCATTTTCGTCAGCCAGTCTGGCGAAACTGCAGATACGCTTGCGGCATTACGCTATTGTCAGGGCAAGGCCGCGAAAATCCTATCTATCGTGAATGTGGATGAAAGTTCCATCGCGCGGGAAAGTGATTTGGCACTCCCGATTTTGGCAGGTGCTGAAATTGGCGTTGCCTCGACCAAGGCGTTTACATGTCAGCTGACGTTGCTGTTGTCGCTTGCGATTAAGGCCGCAGCAGAACGCGGTACGAAATCAGAGGCCGAGTGTGAATTAATCGTACATCACATGCGTAGTTTGCCTGCACTGATCAATCGCGCATTGGATCAAAAAGATCAATTCGAACGCGCCGCACATAAATTGGCCCAAGCACGTGATATCCTGTTTTTGGGACGTGGAGCGATGTATCCATTAGCCCATGAAGGCGCATTAAAGCTGAAAGAAATCAGTTATATACACGCAGAAGCTTATGCGTC
>JAKMGV010000254.1 GCA_022424725.1 Paracoccaceae bacterium | reverse complement strand
ATTTCCATCCACCTCTTGGGCATACCACCCAAAGGCTGTCCATTTGGGTGCCTCTGCCCCATTTGCCAACGCATCCCGCGATGGTCCATCCGCCTGCTGATTGTTGAAATCCACCAGCGCGATCAAATTATCCAACTTCCACTGGGTCGCAGACATCACCGCCTCCCAAGTTGATCCTTCGCCAAGTTCCCCGTCCGACAACAGGTTATAGACAAAGCGATCACTGTTTTTACGTTTCAATCCCAATGCGGCCCCAACCGCAATGCCCAACCCCTGGCCCAGCGATCCGCCTGTGATTTCCATGCCTGGCGTGTAACTGGCCATTCCGGACATGGGCATCCGTGAATCGTCCATGCCATATGTCGGAATTTCATCCTCGGGCAAAATACCCGCCTCGATCATCGCGGCATAAAGCGCGATGGCATAATGACCAATCGACAGATAAAACCGATCACGCCCTTCCCATTCTGGATCATCGGCGCGATAGGTCATGGCATGGAAATAGGACACGGCCAAGACATCAGCCACCCCAAGCGCCTGACCAATATATCCCTGACCTTGAACTTCGCCCATCAAAACCGAATTTCGTCGAATGGCCCACGCCCTGTGTTCAAGTGATACATTTGATTTTGTCACGTTGTTCATTTCTTCAACCAATTGAAATCCACGCCCTCTTTTTCGGGCGGGGATCGTGCAAGATAAAGAATTTAATCTTAAATTATTCTGAAGCTCAGCTTAACTAATATTGTACATTCCTTGATGGAAATTGATTCAAATAATTGATTATTGTCCGAACCAGAACCCCGATAAGGAGCGCAGGATGCACGCAATTTCTCAGGCGGCTAAGGCCATACGTTTTCTTGCGGTCGATGCCATTTTTAATGCGGGCGAAGGCCATCAAGGCGTCCCCCTAGGAATGGCAGAAATTGCCGCAACATTGTATTTAAAGCATCTGAAAATCGCACCCAAAAGTCCGTTGTGGACCGACCGCGACCGTGTTGTTTTATCAAATGGTCACGGCTCTATGTTGCTTTATGCGCTTTTGCATCTTTCGGGGTATGAAAAGGTTGGGATCGACGCCATAAAATCGTTCCGTAAACTGCATTCTGTCTGCGCAGGCCACCCTGAAATTGATCAAGAGGCAGGCATTGAAATCACCACAGGTTTGCTGGGTCAAGGCATTGCAAATGCGGTGGGAATGGCCGTTGCCGAACAACGCCTGCAGGCGCAATTTGGGCCTGACTTGGTGGATCACAGAACCTGGGCCTTTGTTGGGGATGGTTGCCTTCAAGAGGGTATGGGGCAAGAGGCAATATCACTTGCGGGACATTTGCGTCTATCCAAACTGACCTTTTTGTGGGACGACAACAGCATCACGGATGACGGGGCGACCCACCTGTCAATAAGCGAGGATGTCTGCGCACGTTTTCGCGCGGCCCACTGGCACGTTGTCGAAATTGATGGCCATGACGTTGCCCAAATTGATGCAGCACTTCGCGCGGCGACATCCGATCCACGCCCTTCGCTGATTGCCTGCAAAACCCAAATCGCAAAAGGCATCGCGCGGCTTGAGGGGCAGCGCGGCGGACATTCCGCGCCCCTGACCCAAAAGGACATCGACGCGATGCGTGACAGGATGGATTGGCCCCACGCCCCCTTTGTTATTCCGCAGGAAATTTATGACACTTGGGACAGCGCAATGGTGCAGGGTCAGGACCACCATGATGCATGGTGCGTGCGCCACCAACATTCAAACCGGACGGCAGAGTTTGATCGCTGGCACAGTGCGGACTTGCCGGCGTCCTATGAAAAACACATGCATACCATCAAAACCGAATTATCAAACAATCGCGCGGATCGCGCAACGATCACCTCGTCAGGTGACGTTTGTGATTTGCTGAACGACAACTTGCCTGAGCTGCAGATACTTTGCGCCGATCTTGAAGCGCCTACAAACCACAAACGCAGTCGCACAAGTTTTTTGCCAAATGCGCCACATGGCAGCTATGTGCATTGCGGAGTACGTGAACATTTGATGGGCGCGATGGCAGATGGCATTGCGGCCCATGGCGGGCTGCGCCCCGTTAATGTCACATATCTGGCATTTGCCGATTACGAACGCGCGGCAATGCGTATGGCCGCGCTTATGAAACTGCCCACTGTCTATGTCTTTAGTCACGATAGCATCGGCGTTGGCAGTAATGGTCCCACACACCAACCTGTCGAGGTCTTGGCCAGTTTCCGTGCGATGCCCAATTTCCATGTGATCCGCCCCGCCGATGCCGTGGAAACAGCCGAAGCCTGGGATATCGCACTAAAATCCACGCAGACACCCACATTGCTTGCGCTGGCAAAGCAGGATTGCATGCAGATATCGACATATCGTGCAGAAAATAAAACAGCAAAAGGTGGCTATCTGTTGGCAGACATGGACCACCGCGATATCACATTGATTGCAACTGGGAGTGAAGTTGGCCTTGCGGTTGCAGCACAGCAGGAATTAAACGATGCGGGCCTATCGGTGGCGGTGGTGTCGCTTCCGTGTTGGGAATTATTCGATCAACAAATCCAAAGCTATCGAAACCATGTCCTAGGTGACGCCCCCAGAATTGCGATTGAGGCAGGTGTTGCATTTGGGTGGCAAAAATATCTGCGCCCCACAGACCACTTTATCGGTATGCAGGGGTTCGGTGAATCCGCACGCGCCGAAATCTTGTACGATCACTTTGGCATTTCAACTGCGGAAATTGTGATGACCGCCCTGCGTTTGGCCAAAAACCAGTTGCGTCCTACCTAAAAGCGATCAATGATTGCGCAAACACTTTATCGACATATCCCCATCCTTGAGT
>JAKMGV010000253.1 GCA_022424725.1 Paracoccaceae bacterium | reverse complement strand
GGCTAAAGAGTGGTTTGATTTCGGTGGAATCAACAAATCGGCCGCACGATTTGATTTTAAAAAACTACAGAACCTGTCGGGGCAACATATTGCAAGGGCTGATGATGCTGCACTGCTGCAAGAGATTCTCGCATATCGTGAAAAATCTGACATGGGTCCTCTTACGGATGAAGTGACAGAGGGATTGGGGCGCGCATTGTATTGTGTAAAAGATCGCGCAAAGACATTTGGTGAACTGCTTGATAAGGCAAAGTTTATTTTGGTTCAACGCCCCTTGTACATTGAAGAAAAAGCGCAGAAACAATTAAATTCGGTATCCCGCAGTATACTAGAAACATTGACGCCGCAGCTGCACAATGTTACTTGGTCACGAGAGGCGCTTGAGGCGCTTGTTAACCAAGTTGCCGAAACACATGAAGTTGGCTTTGGCAAGGTTGCTGGACCTCTTCGCGCTGCGTTGGCAGGACAATCTGTAACGCCAAGTGTAATTGATATGATGTTGGTATTGGGTCGCGACGAAAGCGTTGCGCGCCTGAACGACGCCAAGGCCCAGTGCCACGACTAAAGTTAGCAATCGCGCAGTCGTTCTAAACACTGAGCCTGATGAACCAGCGCCCTGTACGATTTATGGGCGCCACTATGAAAGGGAAATACATGGCTGAACAAACCAGAAAGGCGACATTAAATTTAGACGGGAAATCGTTTGAATTGCCGATCTATTCGCCAACTGCTGGTCCGGATGTTTTAGACATTCGCAAGCTCTATGCAGAAGCAGGTGTATTCACCTATGACCCAGGTTTTACATCAACTGCCAGCTGTGACAGCACCATCACATATATTGATGGTGGCAAGGGCGAATTGTTGCACCGTGGGTATCCAATCGACCAACTAGCAGAAAAATCGCATTATTTAGAGGTTTGCTATCTACTGCTATACGGGAAATTGCCAACAGCTGCGCAGTTAGAGGATTTTGAAACCCGTGTCACAAACCACACAATGGTGCATGAACAAATGCATTATTTCTTCCGTGGGTTCCGCCGTGATGCGCACCCAATGGCAACCTTGGTTGGTGTCGTTGGTGCGATGTCGGCGTTTTATCACGATTCAACAGACGTCAATGATGATTGGCAGCGCGAGGTTGCGGCAATCCGATTGATTGCCAAACTGCCAACGATTGCCGCGATGGCCTATAAATATTCAGTTGGTCAGCCATTTGTGTATCCACGCAATGATTTGGATTATGCCTCAAATTTCTTGCACATGTGTTTTTCTGTTCCTGCCGAAGAATACCGTGTAAATCCAATTGTTTCGCGTGCGATGGATCGTATTTTCACGTTGCATGCGGATCACGAACAGAACGCGTCGACATCAACTGTACGTTTGGCGTCTTCTTCCGGTGCAAACCCATTTGCCTGTATCGCGGCGGGTATTGCATGTCTTTGGGGACCTGCACACGGTGGTGCAAACCAAGCCTGTTTGGAAATGTTGCGTGAAATCGGATCGGTTGATCGCATCCCTGAATTCATTGCACGTGCCAAGGATAAAAATGATCCGTTCCGTTTGATGGGATTTGGCCACCGCGTTTATAAAAACACAGACCCGCGTGCGACTGTGTTGAAAAAATCAGCGGATGAGGTTTTGGAACTGTTGGGGGTCGAAGATAACCCACTGTTACAAGTTGCCAAGGAATTGGAACAGGTTGCATTGAACGATGAATACTTCATCTCAAAGAAATTGTTCCCGAATGTTGATTTCTATTCTGGTATCATCCTAGAGGCGATCGGTTTCCCAACATCTATGTTTACACCGATCTTTGCCCTATCACGCACGGTTGGTTGGATTTCACAGTGGAAAGAAATGATTGGCGATCCACAAATGAAAATCGGCCGTCCACGTCAGTTGTATTTGGGCGAAACCACACGCGATTACGTGGATATCGAAAACCGTTAAGGTTTCGAAAATCGAAAAAGCAAAAGCGCTGAGTTTCCTCAGCGCTTTTTTTGTTTATTCAGCTGAAATTTATTGATCAGCGGCCTTCGAATTTTGGGGCGCGTTTATCCAAAAATGCCAAAACACCCTCTTTGAAATCATGTGTTTCCCCACAGGCTTTTTGCAATTTCGCCTCAAGCGCTAATTGATCGCCTAATGAATTATCCCAGCTTTGGCGTAATGCCGATTTGATGTGCCGATAAGTAATCGTTGGACCAGATGCCAAATGCGCGGCACGCCCGCGCCATGTGGTTTCGAATTGCTCATCCTCGACCGCTTCCCAAATCATACCTGAATTTGCGGCATCTTCGGCCATGATCTTTTCTGCAAATAGGGATGCGCCCATCGCCTTTGCCATGCCCATCGCGCGTGGTAAAATATAACTGCCCCCTGCATCGGGGATTAGGCCAATTTTTGAAAAGGCCTGCATCAGATAACTGGACTTGGCGCCGATTACGACGTCCGCCGCAAGGGCAAGGTTTGCCCCTGCCCCAGCCGCCGGACCATTCAACGCGGTGATCGTTGGCACAGGACAATTGATGATCGCATGCAGCATTGGTTCATATTCGTCACGCAAGGTACGTTCCAAATCCAAATTTGCCACGGATTGACGGTCCCCCAAATCCTGACCAGAACAAAACGCTTTACCTTCTCCTGTCAGGACAACAACACGGGCATCTTTGCCCGATTGTGTAACAGCTTGGGTAATTTCAGCGCGCATTTGCGTGTTTAGCGCGTTCATAACATGGGGACGGTTTAACGAGATAACGGCGATATCGTCCTTAAGCTCGAGTTTGATGGTATCATAATGCATGGTATGTCTCACATATTTCTTGTCGCCAATGGGGCAAAAATAATCGGG
>JAKMGV010000252.1 GCA_022424725.1 Paracoccaceae bacterium | reverse complement strand
ATTCGCAAATTGATCGACTTGGGCGCTGTTGATGCAGCACATGCAATGTTGGAACGTGCGGCCCCTTTGCCGCCGTCCTTGGTGCCTTTGCTGTTTGAATTATCCCTTTATGATGCCTCGATTGAACCTGCCTGCGACCCTGTATTGGCGCTGGGTCCTAATTACCCCGATGCGGCAGCGCGTATTTATTGTTTGGCGCGGCGTGGGGATTGGTTGACAGCAACGCTTGTCTTGGACGCAACCGAAGCGCTGGGTGAATTTACGGGGCGCACCGCAGCATTGCTTCATATCTATCTTGAAACCGAGACTGAGGATGAGATTGACGCCAATTTACCCCCAAATTTGCGTGTCTCTGCCCTTGATTATCGTTTATACGATGCAATTGGTTTGCCACTGACCCCAGATTTGTTGCCGCGTGCCTTTGCGGTGTCTGATCTGTGGGGGGACAATGGATGGCGTGCCCAGTTAATTGCAGCGGAAAGATTGGCGCAAACAGGCGCGATTGGGGATAACCGATTTTTGGGGATCTATAGCGCCAATACCCCTTCTGCATCAGGTGGGGTCTGGGATCGCGTGGCGGCGTTTCAGGCCTTTGAAACGGCGCTACAATCCGACGTGGATGTTACAGTCTCACTTGATCAGGCATGGTCCAAATTTTACGCAACCGATTTGGCTCACACATTTGCAAATATATTTGCCGAGGATGTCGTGAACGCGGGCCTGACCACCCCTGCGGCGATGGATGTCATTCTGATGTCAAATCGCTATGATGCGGCCCCTGAAACAAACGATTTCCGCACCTTTGTGGCGCATGGCGTCATGCCCGTCACACCACCACTTCCCCCAATGGAACGCGCAATTTATGACGCGTTTTTGGAACCGCGCATTCCGTTTGTCATGGAACAAATGATTGCCCAAGGCCGATTGGGTGAAGCAATCCTTGCCACATTGATCCAATTGGACAAGGGCAGCGCGGGGGATGTACGCGATCTACACGAGAGCCTGTCCACCCTGCGCCTGATCGGGTTAGAGGATTTGGCACGTCGCGCGGCCATATATGCCATATCAAAGGCGCCTTAATTCATGAATGATTGGCGCCGCATAGAGGCCTTTCTTGAAGCGAAATCCGCAGAAACGGGTGCGTCACAAAATACATTGTCCGCCTATGCCCGTGATCTGACGGATTTTCACGAATTCCTGATCGATCAGAAACAGGATTTGATGCAGGTCGATATGGCGGGGATCGAAACCTATCTGGTCGATTTGGTCAATCGTGATCTGTCCCGGGCAACGCGCGCACGCCGATTGTCTGCAATAAAACAATTCTTTCACTTTTGTCTAGAAGAAAACTGGCGCGCGGATCATCCAGCGTTGCAAATCACAGGTCCCGGGCGGGAAAAATCGCTGCCCAAAACCATGACTGTGATTAACGTTGATCGTTTACTGGACTGCGCCATAACCACCGCCAAGGGTGAAGTTGAACGCGCCAGAAACGCCTGTTTGATGCAGGTTCTTTATGCTACGGGCATGCGCGTGAGTGAGTTGATGTCCCTACCCGTCGCTGCCTGTCGCGGTGAGCCAGAGTTTTTATTGATCAAGGGAAAAGGCGATAAAGAACGCATTGTCCCCCTATCTCCACCCGCCTCTGCGGCATTGACCTTATGGCTGTATCACCGTGATCGGGAGGAAGAACGTAAGGTGAATGAGGGACATGATGCCTCGCCCTTCCTTTTCCCATCACGCGGGAAACTGGGGCATTTAACGCGCCACTGGTTTTACCAGAACATCAAAAACTGGGCCGTTCATGCGGGTATTGATGCAAGCGTTGTGACCCCGCACACAATCCGACACGCCTTTGCCACGCATCTATTGTCCAATGGTGCGGATTTGAGAGTGATCCAAACCCTGTTGGGACATGCGGATGTGTCCACCACGGAAATCTATACACATGTTTTGGATGATCATTTGCGTGATCTGGTTATGGATCATCATCCACTATCGACGAAACGACGCAAATCCATCGGCAAAACCTCTTCCGAGGGCCAATAACCCGTTCCCAGTGCGGTGTGATAGCCCTGATCCAAGCCTGCGGTGATCATGGCATGCTGTGCCGTTTGGTGATCATAAGACAGGTTATGGATCGTGAATGATCCTGCGTCCAAGATGCCATAGGATGTTGTTGATTTTCCATTATGCGCGGGCATTCCAATTGCCCCACTATTGAACCAAGTCACACCGTCGATGCATTTATGAAACGGAATCCCAGAATGGCCTGCTATAACACCGTCATAATTGCTAAGATCACGCTCTATATTTCTGATTACGCTCATAAATTCTTGATCAGGCGTTGTTGGGAATAGAAACTGTGAAACATGACTGTATCCGCCGTGCAGAACGACATAACGTTTGCCGTGATGCGTAAAAATCAATTGATCGGGCAGAGACCCCATAAATCGCCGTTGATCTGCGCTCACCTGTTGATTAGCAAAAGTATACCACCCTCGTGACAACAAATCACAGGTGCTGCCTACCTCAAACCCGCAGCCACAGGTGTCGCTGCCCGCTGCCAATTCGATTTCGCAATTGCCCTTGATCATTGGACAGCCAAAATCGCGCAGTAGGTTCAGGGTTTCGGATGGATTGCCGCAATAGGCGATGCTGTCCCCTGTAAAAATACAGCGTTCCGCTGAGATACCATGCGCCTGTGCTGCGTCGATCAAGGCCTGCGTCGCCTGTAAATTGGAATAGGCCCCGCCAAAGATCAAAATTGGACCATGAATATCCCTCAAATCTACCTGTCGCATCGTCCCCCCTTGATCGGACGGGGTTTAATCCCCATAAGCTATGTTCAA
>JAKMGV010000083.1 GCA_022424725.1 Paracoccaceae bacterium | reverse complement strand
GACTGGCCTGGTCTGCCGGTTTGGTTTGGAAGCGCCATTATCATTGCGGCAGGGCTTTATGTGATATGGCGTGAACATAAGCTTACATCTCAAGACTGACACAGGTTCGTTTATAGAAACCTAACTAGACAAAGTGGCGCTTGCTAACATCGTGTATTTTCCGCAAAATTTTGAGATTTAATGGCGATTTCCATCGTTAAATACGCATGCTTCTGTGTCATTGCGGTTTCTGACTTGTCCTGAACATCCGTTATAAGATTCGCAAAATATGGCAAGGCTTGATCGCGGCAGTCGATATAGGTGTTCTGATCGCGGTTCACCAAATAAAGGTTATCGGTGCGGTGCGGCTGCCCGATATCGGTATATTTGCGAACCTCAATCGATCCTTCTGTGCCCAAAATAAACAGTCGGCCGTCCCCCCATGTCGGCAATCCATCTGGCGTGAACCAATCAAGGCGAAGATACCCATGTCCGCCATCCCCCATCAGGGTCATTTCCCCATAATCCTGAAACCCGGGCTCATCGGGCATAGAGGTATTTTCGACGTGGGCATGGGCGATTTGAACATCTTTTGATCCGGTAAAGTGCAAAAACTGATCTACTTGATGCGATCCAATATCGCATAATATTCCCCCATAACGTTCGCGTTCAAAGTACCAACGCGGGCGGGTTCTCAAATTTTGTTTATGCGGGGCAAGAGTGACAACCTGAACAACGCGTCCAATGTCACCTTGGCGCACCAATTCAGCGGCCTTTGTTACGGCGCGCACCTCAAAACGTTCGGAAAAATTGACGGACCAAATGCGTCCTGTTCTTTCTTGTGTCGCCTTAATCGCTGCCAACTGCTCCAAGGTTGTGCACCCGGGTTTATCGACCATCACATCTTTGCCTGCTTCCATCGCCTCAATCGCCAGCGCTGCGCGATCCGCAGGGACAGCGGAAATCAGGATCATATCAATGTTTGGATCTTCTAAAATGCGGCGACGGTCCTGCACTTTTTGGACCTGTGGGAAAACCTGATTGAATTTTTCCTCGGTCACAGCGGGCCCATCGGTCCAATACATGTCGCATGTGCACCCCTGCTGCTGCATATGCGACAGCATGCCAAAGATGTGGCCGTGATCAATTCCCAGTATCCCTAGTTTTAACGCCATCTTTTACGCTGCCTCTACTGTGCAAATTGTGCCTGATTTTGAAGACCGCTCTAACGCGTCGATCAATGAATGAACCTTAAGCGCTTCTTCCCCTGTGACAAGGCAGGGGCGATTTTCCGCAATTGATCGCGCAAAATCTTCAATCATCCATTGATGCCAATCGGATGTAAACGCCATTGGGTCAGCGCCCGCGCCCGATGTCGCCGCTTGTCCAATCGTTTGGTTGCGTCCATCCCGCCAATCTATCTGAAGCGTTCCTGCATTCAGAGTCACACTGCCCTTGGCACAATGCAGGGTGATGGTTTCGCCCCGACCAGGGTAGGCAGATGTTGTCGCGAACAAATGGCCCACGGCTCCTGACGCCAACCGCAAACCAGCGGACACAAAATCCTCGGCCTCCATTTGATGACTTTTCGATGTGGCCGTCAGCGCCGAAACAGTATTCACTGGTCCCGTCAACGACAGCATCAAATCCAGGGTGTGGATCGCCTGTGATATCATCACACCACCCCCATCACGCGCATAGGTTCCACGCCCTGGCGCATCATAATAGGTTTGATCACGCCACCACGGAACCGAAACCTCGACCACATGAATATCCCCAAGATCTTCGAGGAAGCGACGCAACTGCTCAAAAACGGGACGGACGCGGTGTTGTAGCATGATGCCAAGCCGAACATCATTTTGCGCACAGATATCGACCAAATCACGTGCATTTTGTAAATTCCGCTCAACAGGTTTTTCCATCAAAATGGGTTTACCCGCACGTGCCAAGCGTTCAACAATATCCAACCGCGCATTGGGCGGCGTTGTTACAATCACAAAATCCACATCCGAAGCGATGATTTCATCAATGTCGTTTGCAGTGCGCGCACCCAAGTCGGGCCATTGTTGGACAAAGGCATCACGGCTGTCTGAAGTACGTGCGTAGACGAGATCAAGTGTGATATCCACGCTGTTCAATATGGCCTGCGCATAAGTGCCAGAAACCATTCCCAAACCAATTATCGCGCATTTCATTGCCAATTCCCCAATCTGTTCTTTGGAAATGTGGCACAGTGATTTCAAAGGGTCCATGCAAAACTGATCAGACGGGGAGCGTGCAGGCGCCTTGTGTCACATCCTGCGTCATCACAATATCTGTTGATGAAAACCCGATGTGCAGAGTGTATGTCCCCCCGTTCACACGCCAGCATCCTGAACCAATATCGAAATACGCGAAATCACGGGCAGAGAGGGTTAAGTTTACCGTGGTTTTTTCACCCACCTTCAAGGCCACTTTTGCGAAGGCACGCAGTTCTTTTTCAGGGCGGTCAATGGCTGCATCATGATCTGAGAGATAGAGTTGAACAACGGTCGATCCGTCGCGGATACCAATATTTGTAACGTCGACAGACACCAGAACATCGTTCTCAACTGAACGCATTGAGACATTCGATAGCGTAAATTCAGTATAGCTGAGCCCATGGCCAAATGGGAACAAGGGTGTGATGCGATGTTTTTCGTAATGACGATAGCCGACAAAAACACCTTCGCCATATCGAACTGTTCCTGCAGCGCCCGGATATATTTCGGGGTCTTGGCTGTGGCTTGGGTTATCCTGCCATCGCGCGGGAAAGGTTTGAGGCAAACGGCCCCCTGGATCGGCATCGCCAAACAGGACATCGGCAATCGCGTTTCCACATTCTTGACCTGGATACCAGGCCTGTAAGACTGCAGGCGCCTGCGTGACCCACGGCATTTCTACGGGGCCACCCGTTTGCAGAACAACAATCGTGTTGGGATTTGCCGTACAAACGGCATCGATCAAGGCATTTTGGTTGCGCGGTAAATCGATGTTTTCCAAATCGGACCCTTCTGTGTCCCATTCGCCCAAACGGCCCACAAAAACCAGGGCGGTATCGCAGCGCGATGCCGCAGCAACCGCCGCATCAATTTCGGTTTGGCCAAGGACGCGCGACACACCAAAACGGAACGCTGTGAAATACAAATTATCTGCGGGTTTGGTGCGCAATTCCATCACAACGGAAACGGTCTGTCCCACTCTTAGGGTGACATGCCCAGTGCGCTCATCACAACCCTCTTCAAAGAACGTGCGCCCCTTACTCCACGTATCCCACGCATCCACAACCAATGCGCCATCGACGTAAAGTTTCGCATACCCCGCAGCGTGCAGACCAAAACTATGTTCGCCCTCTTCTTTCGCGGTATAGGTTCCAGACACGCGGACGGAAAAGGCGTTTGAGTCGACTTTGCCCTCGGCCACCCCTTCATGCCAGAAAACCACGGATCCATCGATTGTATCGGTGTGTACCGCAAGTCCGCGCAGGTCTTCATTATCGAAATATTCCGCTTGGAATTCACCCTCAATCACAGGTTCCCAGCGGTGATTTGCGCATCCTTTGGCAAATTCAATGCGATCCTGACCGATGCGCTGGATCATTCCATCCAGCGGGGTGATCCGATAATGTGGGTTCAATTGCGCCGATCCACCACCCATGATTTGTGCAACATCGGCGTTGGGACCGATCACCGCAACTGTACCGCTATCGGGGTTTAGCGGCAGTGCACCATCATTCTTCAACAGAACCGTTGCAGCAGACCCCGCCTGTCGGATCAACGCACGATGTTCGGAGCGATTATCTGCATGTTCTTCAAAGGGTCGGTGATCAGACAAGGAACCGACACGTTCCATCAATCGCAACATGGCAAGCGCACGCTCACGCACCGTTTCTGCACGCACCAATCCATCGTGGACCGCCTGAACCAATGTGGCACCCCGATCGCGCGTTGGACCCGGCATTTCCAAATCCAATCCTGCATTCACCGTGGGGGCCGTTGTGCGTGACCCGAACCAATCAGACATCACAATGCCATCATAGCCCCACTCTTCGCGCAAAACTTTGGTCAACAACCATTCGTTTTCGGCTGTGTAGACGCCGTTCAATTTGTTGTAAGAGGACATGATGCCCCAAACATCGGCCTGTTTTACAGCGGCCTCAAATGGGCGCAGGTACACCTCGCGCAATGTTCGTTCATCAATGGCCGAATTGATTGTGGTGCGCTCAATCTCGGATTCATTCCCAATGAAATGTTTCACCGTCGCGGCCACGCCATTTCCCTGCAAACCTGTGATATACGCCACGGCCAGATCAGCCGCCAATTCAGGATCCTCGGAATAGCATTCAAAATTCCGCCCGTTGGTGACCGTGCGGTGCATATTAATCGTGGGACCCAGCAACATATGCGCGCCCTTAGATTTCACCTCATCCGCGATAGCCGCACCAATGAGGCGCACCAAATCCACGTCCCATGTTGCGCCCAGTGCGATACCAACAGGAAAACAGGCTGCCGTGACCCCGCCAATGATTGATCCACTGCCGCGCGCACCGTTGGGCCCATCTGTCACACGCAGCGTCGCGATCCCCAACCGATCAATCGCCGGGGTCGACCAATAATCCGCACCCGCAAGAATGGAAACTTGTTCCTCAAGCGTAAGAAGATCAATCAATTCATCGGCAGTTTTATTTAAAGTGTGCGTCATGCTGCGTTCCATTACAGAGATATTTGCCAAAGGTTTTACAACCCAGACCGTTTAAATTGTGGCCCAACTACCACTAGATCCTGCCCTGCGACAATAAGTTCGCATTTATATTCTTGTAATTGAATGTAACAGCGACTAAATGCAGTGGTGTACATTAGTACACCTCCCTGTTGGACTGGCCCCGCATCATTTGCGGGGCCTTTTTTTATTCCGAATACAAAACTGGAAACTCTGGCGCATCAAAAGGCGTGCCCGGTGCGTAGTCTAAATCTGGAAACGCCGGTGACGTGGTTCCAAGCCGTTTAGCAAACACAGCGTCATCCCCAACCCAACGCATCGAAATCACACGACGGCGGTTTGGTGATGCATTGGCGGGGGCGCCGTGCAACGTGCGAAAGTTGAATGCTACTGCATCCCCTGGTTCCATTTCCCACCCCAAGATATCCAATTCATCCCGCAGGTTATCAACGTCTGGCACCACCTCGCTTGTGTCCCCTTCGAACAGGTCGGTTCCATCAAAACGCTGTGGTTTGAAATCTTTACCCCATCTGTGCGAACCCGCGATATATTCAATCGTTCGTTCCCTTGGGATATGATCCAACGGGACCCAAAAACTGACGCTTTGACGCCCTTCGCACAAGTAATAAGGCTGATCCTGATGCCACGGGGTGACGACCGAATTCCCGGGTTCTTTGACCAGAATGTGATCATGAAACACACGTGCGGTTTTTGATTGCATCAGTTTTGCAGCCAATTCGGGCATTGCAGAGTCCCGCACCAAACGGCGATACCCATCAAACTGATCCCATACAACATAATCCTGAAAAAACGCCTGCCCGCCATCATCAGGGCGATAGGTACGTTCGCGCCAACTGGGATTTTGCATGTTTTCTTCGATTGCTTCGCGGGCTGTTTCAACAAAATCCGCGAAAACACCTTTTAACAACACGGCGCCGTTGCGTTGGAAATCGTCAATTTGGGATTGCTCTAGCATTCTTATCTCCACCACTTTTCATTTGATGAATGCACAGGATGTTTTCACGTGCAATCGGTTTTAGGTAACGTTCCAATCCTGACTTAGATCAGGAACAAAGGCTTCAATCGCGCAGGTGGCCACAACTGTTGGGTTTTCACCCGCAGTCGTTGTGATGTTATGGCCCCCAAAGACCACGTTGATCTGCGGATTGCCACGCGGCACTTCGGCCATCAGGCGGTCGACATCAACTTGTTCAGGGTCTTGCACACCAATCGTTACTTTGACGTTCATGACTGCATGATCCAAATCAAGTGAACGAAACAGAATGATCGAACTGTGGCGAACTGCATCGTTAAATGCCCTGACTGCGGCATTGGTGTAATCCATACCATATAGGTCGGCCCCCGACCCCATTTCCAAAATCAACCGCTTCATGCCGCACGCTCCTTTTTCGTGACATCCAGTGACACAATGATCGCCGCATGTGCGATGATTGCACGGGGTTGATCTGGTTTATTTGGATTTGGAATGTCCAAACCACCTTGCACGGCTGCGGCTGTGACGTTGCCATATGGAAATTCCGCCTGAACTGCGGTTAGGTCAATGGCATCGGGATTTTGACAGGCGATTTCGGCCGTGATCCGCATGCTGCTTTTTTCTGCGCCAAAGACTTCGACCAAATTGATCGAATTGCGCCATAGGGCGTCACGCACTGCACGGCAGGCGGCTTTGGTATAGCTTCCTGAACGCAGGGCACTGCCCACACCCAGTTCAAGGATCATTGGCAATTGGGACATTTGATTTCCTGTTTCATTGCAATTTGACCTCAATGTACCCGCCCCCAAAATGAAAGCAATGCGTGATTTCCCGATTTGTCCGTGACCCCCTATGCATTTCGATATATGTCGGGGCAAGTGATGAAAAATGGGCGATTTAGATGACAAAAATTTACGTTGATGCCGACGCCTGCCCCGTCAAAGCAGAAGTAGAAAAAACTGCCACACGCCACAAAATTCCTGTATTTATTGTCAGCAACGGCGGCATCCGCCCATCACAAAACCCAATTATTACAACCGTAGTTGTGGACCACGGCGCAGATGTGGCGGATCAGTGGATCGCCGATCATTGCGGTACAGGGGATATCGTTGTCACATCTGATATTCCACTGGCTGCCCGTGCAATTGAACACGGATCACTTGTGGTAAAGCACAACGGCGAGATTTTGACGTCAAAAAACATTGGTCCCGTTTTGGCCGCGCGTGATTTGATGTCTGATATTCGATCAGCGGACCCGTTTTTTCAGGGTCGGGCGAAAGCATTTTCCAAATCGGATCGGTCCCGTTTTTTGGATGCATTAGAACGCACTATTCGACAAAGCCAACAATAAAGTTTTGGCAATTTCAGATGACAAGCTGTGGCCTTGCACTAGTTTTACTTTAGCCAATAGGTTGGAGACCCCATGGAAAAAGAGCTCTCAAAAAATGTATTAGGTGGTGATTTGATCCCCTGTTCAATGGATCCTGTGACGGGTTTCTTTCGCAATGGATCCTGCGATACATGTGCAGAAGATCGGGGCAGCCACACGGTCTGCGCTATTATGGATAAAGAATTTTTGATGTTGTCCCAATATCTTGGAAATGATCTCTCCTCCCCACGTCCAGAATACGGGTTTCAAGGGTTAAAACCAGGGGATCATTGGTGCCTTTGTGCCGGGCGCTTTTTGCAAGCCTATCAAGAGGGCTGCGCACCCAAAGTCGTGCTAAAGGCAACACATGCGCGCGCATTGGATATTGTCCCACTTGATCTGCTGAAGGAGTGCGAATTCAACCC
>JAKMGV010000082.1 GCA_022424725.1 Paracoccaceae bacterium | reverse complement strand
CCAGAGGATGGTGAAATCCGCGGATCAAACCCATGTTCTGAATACATGTTCTTGGACGATACGGCCTGTAACCTTGCGTCGATGAACCTTCTGACCTTCCTAAAGGACGGCAAGTTCCAGTCAGACGATTACATGCATGCGACACGTCTGTGGACCGTGACATTGGAAATTTCGGTTCTAATGGCGCAGTTCCCGTCAAAAGAGATCGCTCAGCGTTCCTATGATTTCCGCACACTTGGCCTTGGCTATGCAAACATCGGCGGTTTGTTGATGAACATGGGCTATGGCTATGACAGTGATGAAGGCCGCGCGCTCTGTGGTGCGTTGACAGCGATTATGACAGGTGTGTCCTATGCAACCTCTGCGGAAATGGCGTCAGAATTGGGAACATTCCCAGGCTACGCCAAAAACGCGGACCACATGTTGCGTGTTATTCGTAACCACCGCCGCGCCGCACAGGCCGCAACAGATGGGTATGAGGCATTGGCCGTCAAGCCCGTTCCATTGGATCATGCAAACTGCCCAGACAAATCATTGATCGATTTGTCGGTTGCCGCATGGGACAATGCCTTGGCCATGGGTGAACAGCACGGGTATCGTAACGCACAGGTGTCGGTGATTGCGCCAACTGGTACAATCGGTTTGGTCATGGACTGTGATACAACTGGGATCGAACCAGATTTCGCCTTGGTGAAATTCAAAAAGCTTGCAGGCGGTGGGTATTTCAAAATCATCAACCATTCTGTGCCATCCGCATTGTTAAAATTGGGCTATGGCAGCGCAGAGGTCGAGGAAATCGTATCCTACGCCGTAGGACATGGAACAATCGGCAATGCGCCTGTGATCAACCACACAAGCCTGATCGGCAATGGATTTGGCAAGGCAGAGTTGGATAAGATCGAAGGCGCCTTGGGCACAGCATTTGACATCCGTTTCGTGTTCAACCAGTGGACATTGGGCGAAGAGTTCTGCACCAAAGTCTTGGGCATTCCCCAGGTAAAGCTGAACGACCCATCCTTTGATATGCTGCGCCACTTGGGCTACACACGGGCCGAAATCGACGCAGCAAACGATCACGTTTGCGGGACAATGACCCTTGAAGGTGCGCCGCATTTGAAAGAAGAGCATATGCACATCTTTGACTGTGCAAACCCATGCGGCAAAAAGGGCAAACGGTACCTATCGGTCAACAGCCACATCACAATGATGGCCGCGGCACAGTCGTTTATCTCGGGTGCGATTTCGAAAACGATCAACATGCCAAATGATGCAACAATCGAAGATTGCCAAAAGGCGTATGAACTCAGCTGGTCTTTGGGCACCAAAGCCAACGCGCTATATCGTGATGGATCAAAACTATCACAACCCTTAGCAGCGGCATTGATCGAAGATGATGAGGATGCGGCGGAAATCCTGGAAACAGGAACACCGCAAGAAAAGGCAGCCGTCATTGCCGAAAAGATCGTGGAAAAGGTTGTGATCAAAGAAATCATCAAAACCGAACGCGAAAAAATGCCAGAGCGCCGTAAAGGATACACGCAAAAGGCTATCGTTGGTGGACACAAGGTGTATTTGCGCACAGGTGAATATTCTGACGGGTCCTTGGGCGAAATCTTTATCGATATGCATAAAGAGGGCGCAGGGTTCCGTGCGATGATGAACAACTTTGCCATCGCCGTATCAGTTGGTTTGCAATACGGTGTTCCGCTAGAGGAATTCGTAGATGCCTTTACCTTCACCAAGTTCGAACCATCGGGCATGGTGCAGGGCAATGACAGCATCAAAAACGCGACGTCAATCCTTGACTATATCTTCCGTGAATTGGCGGTCAGCTACCTTGATCGGACAGATCTGGCACACGTCAAACCAGAGGGCGCAAGCTTTGACGACCTGCACAAAGGCGATGAAGGCACAAACGTTGCTGACGTAAGTGAAGATAGCGCAACTAAGTCTTTGGAAATGCTGAAATCTATCAGTTCGACAGGCTACTTGCGTAAGCGCCTACCACAAGAGTTGATGACCCTAAAACCATCAGCCGAGGGTGCACCAATGGCACTGGACATCACAACAGAAGCAGACGCAGTTGTCACAGAATCTGTTGCGGCCCCTGTGACCACAATGGACGAACGCACCAAAGCCAAAATGCAAGGCTATGAAGGCGAAGCCTGCGGCGATTGCGGCAACTACACATTGGTGCGCAACGGCACCTGCATGAAATGTAACACATGCGGCGCGACATCAGGCTGTAGCTAAACGGGACACGGGGCGGGTGCGCTCGCCCCTGACGATATTCAGGCCACAGGCAAAAAATTGATCGAGTGGTATAATGATGAGCTTGAATGTCGAAACTTGAAAGAGGGCCACTGGCCCTCTTTTTTTAATCCCTTAGCTTGGGCCAATTCGCATCCCCCAAGGTGATATTACCCAGAACATCCTGTAACCACAGTTCACGCGCCCGCAGGGAAAAATTCAGATTATTTGAACAAATGCCAGCACCAAAAAGACGGCGAAAGTTTGCGTTTTCAATTAATAAAGTATGCTTCATAAAATCATTCAGGGAGCTTTATGCCCAGAATGACCATGACCTGAGTAAGATCAGATTGCAATTATTCCAAAATATCGTCGATCACGCGCAGCCACAGATCTGGAGGCTGTGCACCTGGAACGGCGTGTTGGCCTGCGACAATGAATGTGGGCACCGAATTGATGCCCATGTTGCGGCCCGCCTCATCCTTTTGGCGTACCTCTGCCAAATCCGCGTCCGATAGTAACAATTTGCGTGTAACGGCCGCGTCCATGCTGCCTGTATCAGCGACATCTGCCAAAACGTCGATGTCGCCAATATCGCGGCCTTCGATGAAATAGGCTTTGAACAGGGCAGATACAATCGGGGTTTGTACACCTTCAATTCCCGCCCAATGTATTAAGCGGTGCGCATTGATCGTATTCGGGGTGGTTTTGATCCCTTCAAGGTTCACCTTTAGCCCTGCTTTTTCCGCGTGTTCTGCCACGGGCATATAGGCCTTGATCGCATTGTCCTTGCCCCCAAATTTCCCCTCAAGATAGGCGCGACGCTCCATGCCACCCTCTGGCATCTCGGGGTTCAACTGAAAAGGGTGCCATTCAATCGTAAAGGGGTGATTGGGTCGGCTTTCCAATGCGCGGTCCAAATGGGTTTTGCCGATAAAACACCATGGGCAGATCGGATCTGAAAAGATGTCGAGTTTAATCATGATATTCTATCCTTCATCTGTCTGAGTGCATTGCGGTTGATTTTACCGTTTGCGTTATGGGGCAGAGCATCAAGGCGCACATAGGCCTTGGGGCGTTTGTAATCTGCCAAATGGGTTTGTGCATAGACTTTGAGTTGTGTTTCAACATCGGCTGTTTCCGAGGTGTAAAACCCGACGATGATTTTTGCATCCGTCTTAATCTCAACCTCGACACAGGCCAGTGATGTTATGCCCGTTACCTGTGACAGGCTATGTTCCAACTCGATCGGGGACACACGAAACCCGCTGGCGTTCATCATGTCATCCTTGCGACCCGTGTAATAATAGGCGCTGTTTTCACCGATGCATGCATGATCACCCGTTAAAAACCAACCATCGACAAACCGATCCGCAGTTTCATCCGCCGCATTCAAATATCCGAGCATCAATCCCGGATCATCCTGATGAACGGCTATGATGCCTTCCTCCCCCAAATTGGCTTCTTCTGTGGGATGATGCACAGCACGCAAGGAAATTCTACGCCCCCGTTGTGGCCAGCCAAGCGCATGATCTGCACTTGGGCGATGGGGCGCAGAGGAGAGGAACGTCGAACATTCAGACATGCCAAAGGCCTCATAAATATCGACACCCGTTTTCATCCGCCAAGTGCTGCGCACCATATGCGATAGTTTTTCACCCGCAGACAGGACATGTCGTAATTTGGGAATACGGAACTGATCGGGCAAGGCCGCGTTTAGTTTCCGAATAACCCCCGGTGCCGCCGCAAACAGCGTTGCATCATGGCGCGACAACAACAGTGGCAATAGTTTCAAATCAACATTTGGTTCAGGGATCAGGGCGGTTGCCCCAACGCTCCACGGATCCATCAACCCTGTGCCTAGCGTAAAGGTCCAATTAAACGCACCCGCATGTAACAAACGATCCTCTGCATTCAGATCGTACCAGTCGCGGATCATCATGCGCCGCGCCCAAATCGCACGATGTGCATGCATCACCGCACGCGGATGCCCCGACGTACCAGAGGTATAGACGATATAGGCCAGTCTGTTGGGATCCCCGCGATGAAACTGTGCAGATGGATTGGGTTTGTACGCGTCAATCTGTTCAACGTTCAAAATGCGATGCACGGTATCGGGCAGGGCGCATGCCCCGTCATGAACAATGACCGTGGGATTGATGTCCGCAATAATTTTGGCAACTTCTGTTTCGGTCAGAACGCTTGATGTGGGAACAGGCACCGCACCGATTGCGATTGCGGCCAGATAGGTTATGGGAAAGTCTACCGTGTTTCCCAAGCGCATCAAAACGCGATCATCTGACACAACGCCCGCATCCAACAAACCCTGCGCAACGCCCAAAACATCGGATTTCAATTGCGCATAGCTGACCCGCCGTGCCCCAGAATTGGACAGGACTGATAGGGCAACCTTTTCAGGGGTGAGATCAGCATATGCCAAAACATACTCTGCCATATTGAAATCAAAGGGGCAGGGCGCGTGTATGTCATCAATATCAGGATAGAGTTGCATGCTGCAGTCCTAAGTCACGTGCGCCCGAGTTGCAAGCCTGCGCCGCACGCGCTATAGGGTGCGACATGAGTGAAACTGATCCAAAACAACTGATTAAAATTGCACGTGAAAATGGCTCTGAAGAGTTCGCCGAACCTCTTGATCTGGGATCGCGTGTGCGGGATTTGCGTAAAGCGCGCAGTTGGACCCTAGAACAAGCCGCGCAGCAAGCAGGGCTTGCACGATCTACCCTGTCAAAAATCGAAAATGGGCAGATGTCGCCTACCTATGACGCGTTGAAAAAACTGGCCGTTGGGTTGGATATTTCTGTTCCGCAATTGTTCACACCGCCCGTAAAGGATCAGATCAATGGGCGCATGGTCATCACAAAAAATGGCCAAGGAACCGCGCACGCCACGGCGACCTATGAACATGAACTCTTGGCTGATGGCTTGACCAAGAAACAAATGCTGCCCTATCGCGCACGCGTTCGCGCACGCTCAATCGATGAATTTGACGGATGGGTCCGACATGATGGTGAAGAGTTTCTTTATGTCCTGACCGGTGTAATCCGCCTTTACACCGAGTTTTATGAACCCATCGAAATGCGCCGCGGGGATACCGCATATTATGACGCAAGCATGGGTCACAATGTGATCTCACTCAGCGACGAAGATGCGACAATCCTGTGGGTTACCGCCCTAGCGTAATTGTTGCGTTTGGAAGGATGCTTTTCGGTGTGATCGTCGTGCTGATTTTGACGTTTTTGTTGGGTGAACCTTGGACCGTCATGCTTGGCTTGAGTTGACATGCTCCGGCGGCACAAATCAACAATACCATTGATAATATCTTCATTTAATGACCCCTTATTCCTCGCTCCACCATACATCAGGAAAAAACCCAATGCGATCCCCGTATATGGGCGTATTGCTTGGAAATTTCAGGTGTGATTTGTGTGCAATACGGCTGGGTCCATTGTGATAAATCGGAATGACATAGCGCCCCGCCGTTAACACACGGTCCATCGCGCGTACAGCATCCAAAAATTCCTGACGTGTTTTCGCGCTGTTGAGGGCATCAATTAGCGCGTCCATCGCGGATGATTTCAGACCCATCAAATTTCGCGTGCCTTCCACATCTGCATATTCCTGTCCCCAATACAGCCGCTGTTCATTGCCAGGCGACAGCGAAAGGGAACGCGCAAAGGGGGTCATATCAAAATCCAACGCCTTACGCCGTTCGGCGTATTGCGCGCCATCTACCAAGTCAACTTCGACAGAAATGCCCAATCGGGATAAGGCATCCATATATAATTCAACGATGGACAAATATTCTTGGGCACCCTGCCGCAATAGGATTTTGAATGTCACGGGATCACCCGCAGGATCGGTAAGTTGACCATCAACCACAATATATCCTGCCTGATCCAGTAATGTTGCCGCGCGGCGCATGTTTTTTCGATTACGCTCTGATCCATCGCTAATGGGAAAACGGTATCCTTCGATCGTGTCAGGTGGCAGTGTGTCCACAAATGGCGTTAGCAATTCTGTAACCCCATCGGCGGCGGGACCATCCCGCATCCCAAGGATTGAATTGCCAAAATAACTTTGGATACGTTCCTGACGCCCGCCCGTTTGCGCATCATTTATATATTCAAAATTAAACGCCTCAATCATCGCCTGACGCACACGCCAATCCGCGAATAAATCACGTCGGGTGTTCATAACCAAACCACGCATGCCCGTTGGCCGTTGATGCGGGATTTCTGATTTGGTCATCGTCCCATCTTGCATCGCAGGAAAATCATATTGCGTTTCCCATTTTTCGGCGTTGCCCTCGCGCATCATATCAATGTCACCCGATTTAAAGGCCTCAAACAGGACGGTCGCATCGCCAAAATATTCCAGTTTGATTTCGTCAAAGTTGTTTGTCCCCCGACGAAAGGCCAGATCAGCGCCCCAGTAATCCTTGTTTCTCTTAAGCGAGATACTGCGCCCCGGATCAACAGTATCAATCACGTAAGGGGCCGAGGTGATCGGCACGATGTCCAAACCAGAAACCGTGAAATCCACACCCTCCCATTGGGCCTTTTTTAGGATCGGACGCATACCTGCCAAAAGCGCAAGCTCTGGATTATCTTCGTTAAAGGTAAAACGAACGGAACGTGGTCCTGTTTGTTCGATTTTGTCAATTTTCCCCCATAACCCGCGATAGCGCCAATGCCCGACGGTCCCAAGCGTTTCATAGGACCACAAAACATCTTCAACAGTCACAGGCGATCCATCGGAAAACCGCGCCTCAGGACGAAGGCTAAATTCAACCCATTCACGGTTTGGACCCGTTTCGATTGTTTCGGCCAACAGCCCATAAAGCGTAAAGGGTTCGTCCCAGGACCGTCCCATCAATGTCTCATACGCCCAAAACCGAAGCTGCCAGGGTGCGCGTCCTTTGATGATGTGAGGGTTCAACGAATCGAATCCCCCAACTTCACCCAGAATCAGTGTTCCCCCCTTGGGCGCATTCGGATTCGCATATGGGAGCGAGACAAAATCAGGACCCAGATCGGGCGACCCATACATTGAAATTGCGGGCCGAAGCTCTGCCATGACGGGAGAGGATAAAAATGCCACACCTATGGCGATAGCCTTAATTCCTTGGTGAATCTGGGAAAACTGCATGGGTTTCTCATTCTCATTGATATGCTCTGAGCATCAGCCTAGTCACCTATGTCTGATATTTCAAACTTTTAGCTTGGAGTGATCAAAGATTAACGGTATAAAG
>JAKMGV010000251.1 GCA_022424725.1 Paracoccaceae bacterium | reverse complement strand
GCGCTGTCACCGTAATAGACAAAGGGAACATCAGGCAAACGGGCAGACACAGCATTGTGCACAGTCAATCCACCCAGACCACTATCAAAAATACCAACGGCCATTTGGCGCTACTTTCTACGATTTATGTTTTTCTTCAAATTCAAAGCCATAATCCAATGACTTCAACGGGGTTGGTGACAGCTTATAAGTGGATTGTCGCAAATAATCCATAAGCGCCCGCGCGTCTTTTTCACGCGCATTGATTTCAGTTGGATCAATCGGTTCACCAATAACCACCCGCACAGATGTATCAACACGCGCACGAAACTCTTTAATCAACAATCCCATGCGCAGGGTATAATGCAGGCGGCTGGCATATTGAAACAGGCTGGAATTCGCACCATCAAAAAACAATGGGACGACCGTTGCCCCCGATTTCGCGATCAAACGCGCCGTAAACGACCGCCAAGCGGGATCCATCGGATGCGCAAAGGGTTTTGCCGCAGTTGACACTGTGCCACCCGGGAAAATACCAATCGCGCCGCCATTATTTAGGTAATCCAAGGCCACTTTGCGTGTTTCTAGATTTAGTTTGACCGCCTCTTTCGTGTCATCAAACGAAATCGGTAGGATGACACGATTCAAATCCTCGGCCTTGCGGAACACTTTGTGCGCCAGAATACGGAAATCACCACGTGTTTGCGTTAGGATATGCCCCAACATCAAACCGTCCAAAATACCATAAGGATGATTGGCAATCATAATCAGCGGTTTGTCCCGTGGGATATTGTCCAAACTGCCGCCAACGATATCGAGGTTCAGCCCGTAGCGTTGCACCATGACCTGCCAAAAATCATTGCCATTTGCGACTTCGTCTTCATAACCACGCGCACGTTTGATCAAGCTGACCCGCCCCGTCGCATTTTCCATAAACTTGATCAAGGCCCGACCTCCCCGCGTTTGCGCGGAATAGGCATAACTTATGTCGCGTGCAATTTGTCTTTGGCTCGGCATGTCAGTGCGCTCAATTAACTTGCGCACTCTATAACGAAGCGTTTTCTAAGTTTCCAGTGGAACTTACCTATTCGGCAGCATGCTGCATTGGGGATTTTGGATGTTTTAAACCTTCGAGGATTTCTGCACGCCGTTTTTGCGCCTTTTCCTTATTCTCCTGTTTCACAGGTCCAAATCCACGAATGGACAATGGAAGAAGCGCAAGTTCGACAAGTAAATCCATGTTTTCTTCATTAACCGACGCTGCCAATGATCTGAAATCATTTTCAAATTGTTTGATTAAACCGCGTTCCATGCGTCGTTCAACGGTATAACCAAATAGATCAAACGGCGTACCACGCAGCGCTTTAAGTCGGGATAAGATGGCAAAACTTCGCAACATCCACGGACCGAATTCGCGTTTTTTCGGGCGACCATTTGCATCCATTCCGCCCAGCATTGGTGGGGCCAAATGGAACCTAACCTGGTCCACATTATCAAAGGCTTCCTTGGCCTTTTCCACTGTGGTTAAATGCAGACGCGCGACCTCATATTCATCCTTGTAACTCAGCAATTTGTGATAGCCCAAGGCAACCGCAACACGCAGGCGTTCGTTGTCAAACTTATCTAAGAATTTTTGATACCGTTTGGCCAAACGATTGCTCTGATATGAACGTAAATGATCAACACGATAGGTGATTTTGTCAGCGCCCTTTTCAGGAAGTGTAACTACCTTTGAGGCGACCATTTTTTGTGCATCTTCTGGGCATTGCGCCGCCCAACGCCCAACCTCAAACGCACGTTGGTTTTGTTCGACCTTAGCGCCATTTAATGCAATCGCCTCATATAGCGCATTGTGACTAAGTGGGATAAAGCCCATCTGCCATGCGGCCCCAAACACAATCATGTTGGAATAAATGGAATCGCCCAATAAATCTGCCGCCAGTTTTGTCGCATCAAGCAACGCAAGTTTATCCTTGATCCGCGCCTCAAGCGTAAGACGCAGGCGATCATTTGGGATTTTGAATTCCGTATCACGGGTAAAATCACCTGTCACGATTTCATGATCGTTCACAACCGCACCTGTGCGCCCTGTGGATGTCAGGCCGATGGTTTTTGCACCTGAACTGACAACCAAATCACCGCCAATCAGCGCATCACATTCCCCGGTGGCAACACGAATGGCAGAAATATCCGCAGGGCTATTCGCAATACGACAATGCACATGAACGGCACCACCCTTTTGCGCAAGGCCCGCCATTTCCATCATGCCCGCCCCTTTGCCATCAATTTGGGCCGCTTGGGCCAGCAATGCACCAATCGTGACAACACCCGTCCCCCCTACACCGGTCGCGATGATGTTAAACGTTTCACCCGACGGAATTGTTGGCACCGTTGGGTTGGACAGATCGGGTATTTCAAAATTCTTGCGCACCTTCTTTTTCGGTGTTGCCCCAGGCAAGATCACGAAGGATGGGCAAAACCCGTTTACACAACTGAAATCTTTATTACAGGCGGATTGATCAATCGCACGTTTGCGCCCCAGTTCGGTTTCCACGGGCGTGATTGCGACGCAGTTGGATTGCACACCACAATCGCCACAGCCCTCGCAAACATCGGTATTGATGAAAATACGTTTATCAGGATCGGGAAACAGGCCGCGTTTGCGACGACGACGTTTTTCCGCAGCGCATGTTTGCACATAAACAATGGCGCTTACTCCCTTGATTTCACGTAGTTCTTTTTGAACATTCATCAAGTTTGAGCGTTCGTGTTTTTCAATGTCACTTGGGAAGGCCGCTAAGTCCAAATCCTCTTTATCGTCATAGACAACGACCAGTTTTTTGACGCCCATCGCCTGTAGTTCACGCGCAATGCGCGGAGCGTCCAATC
>JAKMGV010000250.1 GCA_022424725.1 Paracoccaceae bacterium | reverse complement strand
TGGCGGAAACGAAGGGATTCGAACCCTCGAGACGGTTTCCCGCCTACTCCCTTAGCAGGGGAGCGCCTTCGACCACTCGGCCACGTTTCCGTCGACAGGTTTATCTAGCTCCGCCACAAGGGACAAGGGGCGAATTGCGAAAAAATCCAAAACGCCCCCAAAAATGTGCATTTATTTTTACGCGTTAAAGAGGAAGTGCATCACATCCCCATCCTGAACGACATAGGATTTGCCTTCGACACGTAATTTACCTGCGTCGCGCGCTCCGCTTTCGCCGTTGCAGGCGATATAATCATCATAGGCGACCGTTTCTGCGCGAATAAATCCGCGTTCAAAATCGCCGTGAATGACACCTGCTGCTTGGGGTGCTGCGGTGCCAATACGGATTGTCCATGCACGCGCCTCTTTTGGGCCAACGGTGAAATATGTCTCAAGCCGCAAAAGGCCGTAACCCGCGCGGATCAACCGATCAAGGCCTGCTTCCTCAAGGCCCATCTCGCCTAGGAACATTTCGGCCTCGTCCCCGTCAAGCTGGCTGATTTCTTCTTCGATTTGGGCGGAAATCAATACGGTAGCTGCCCCCTGCTCTGCCGCCATTTTTTCAACTGCGGCAGAATATTCGTTGCCCTCTTTGGCGCAACTTTCATCCACGTTACACACGTAAAGAATGGGCTTTGTTGTCAACAATTGAAGACTTTTCCACGCCTTGGCGTCCTCTGCGTCCACCTCAACTGCGCGCGCAGGCTGACCGTTTTCTAATGCCTCAAGCGCGGCTTTCAACAGGCGTTCTTGGGCAACCGCCTCTTTATCGCCGCCGCGCACTTTGCGGGACAAGTTTTGCAAACGTTTCTCGATGCTTTCCATATCGGCGATCATTAATTCGGTTTCGATGGTTTCCGCATCTGCCACGGGGTCAACGCGCCCCTCAACATGGGTGACATCCCCATCATCAAAACAGCGCAACACATGCGCGATGGCGTCCACTTCGCGGATATTGGCCAAAAATTGATTGCCCAATCCTTCGCCTTTGGATGCGCCTTTAACCAGACCAGCGATATCAACGAATGTCATTCGGGTTGGAATAATTTGTTTTGAGCTGGCAATTGCCGCCAATTTGTCCAAACGCGGATCAGGCACGGCAACATCACCGACATTGGGTTCAATTGTACAAAACGGGAAATTCGCAGCCTGCGCCGCTGCCGTTTTTGTCAGCGCGTTAAATAGGGTGGATTTACCGACATTTGGCAATCCAACGATACCCATTTTAAATCCCATGATGTGGCCCTTTTTGCACAGATTTTCGATGGGGTGCTTCTATGCGCTCTGCCCCCTTGGTGCAAGAGAGGATCGCACAGCGGTTTTTTCGTTAGGTTTTCGTGGAAATTCCGCAATTGCCCCTATTGTTATTCCCACACCGCTCTGGCAGTTTGTGCCAAACTCGAACATTGGGATACTTTTGATGACACGCATTGATGACACCTTCGCCCGACTGAATGCCGAGGGCAAAAAGGCATTCGTGGCCTATGTTATGGCGGGCGATCCGGATTTTGATACCTCGCTTGAGGTTGTGCGTGGATTGCCAGAGGCTGGCGTTGATATCATTGAATTGGGTCTTCCCTTTACCGATCCCATGGCCGACGGTCCAACCATTCAATTGGCGGGCCAACGCGCATTGGAAAAGGGCATGACGTTGGAAAGCACGTTGGACTTGGCGCGCAAATTCCGTGAAACCGACAACAGCACGCCAATCGTGCTGATGGGATATTATAACCCGATCTACAGCCGCGGTGTAGACGCATTCCTGAATGACGCTAAGGCGGCCGGGATTGATGGATTGATCGTCGTCGACCTGCCGCCAGAAGAGGATGAAGAACTGTGTATCCCTGCGCAAAATGCGGGACTGAACTTTATCCGTCTTGCAACGCCAACAACCGATGACAAACGCTTGCCCAAGGTTCTGCAAAACACATCTGGGTTCGTGTATTACGTTTCGATCACAGGGATTACTGGTGCCGCCGAGGCCCAAGCAGGCGATGTAGGCCCAGAGGTCGCACGCATCAAATCACAAACAGATTTGCCTGTTATCGTGGGCTTTGGAATCAAAACGCCTGAACGCGCCCAGGGAATCGCGTCCATTGCGGACGGGGCCGTTGTGGGTTCCGCGATCGTCAGCGAATTGGGTGCAGGAAAATCCGCGGCAGAGGTGTTGGCATTCGTTAAATCCTTGGCAGATGGCGCACATCGCGCGTAATCGACGGATTATCACACTTTGGAACGCCGTCCGCTGTTGGGCGGCGTTTTTCGTTTGCAATCATCGCCTAATTGGTAAAATAATACGACCAATTCAAAGGAAATTGCCATGACTGTCGTTACCAACATCCAAGACCTAAAAGACATCTATCATCGTCGGGTCCCAAAAATGTTTTATGATTACTGCGAAAGCGGAAGCTGGACAGAACAAACATTTCGCGAAAACACCTCTGATTTTGATCAATTGCGCCTACGTCAACGGGTTGCCGTTGATATGACAGGTCGCTCAACCGCGAGCGAGATGATCGGACAAAAGGTGGCGATGCCTGTCGCATTAGCCCCTGTCGGAATGACAGGCATGCAATGCGCCGATGGCGAGATCAAAGCCGCCCGCGCCGCCGAAAAATTTGGGGTGCCATTCACCCTGTCGACAATGTCGATTTGTTCGATCGAAGATGTGGCGGAAAACACAACCGCGCCGTTTTGGTTCCAGCTTTATACAATGCGGGACACGGGATATGTCTCGCGCCTGATCCAGCGGGCGAAGGACGCGAAATGTTCGGCACTTGTCATCACGCTTGACCTGCAAATTTTGGGTCAGCGGCATAAGGATTTGAAAAACGG